>JASHVH010000009.1 GCA_030039575.1 Acidimicrobiales bacterium
CGGGTGGCGACCCGGCGGAGGCGGCCGCCGCCGGTGACAAACTCAGCCGTACGTCCCCCGTAACTTCGTCTTGCTCGTAATGGGCGACCATGTCGCCGAAAGAGATGGTGGCAATTGTCGGCACGCGGCCCCTCCCGGCTCTGGTAAGAAAAAGGGTGCAACGCGGAGGAGCCGCCCCCCGGCCCGAGGCTTGTGGCCACGGGCAGTGGGGGCGGCCCGTTGGATGTCAGGTCAACTTGGCTTCCTGAGAAGCCCTTCGTGCTGTTTAGGCGCCGGCAGCCTGGAGGTCATGGTTGGCGGCTGCGTACGCGTTGGCCAAGGCGGCCTTCGTCTGCGACAGCGTTTCAGAGCCCAACCAGATCGGGCCCATCGCGGTCCCCATATCCGTGAGCCCCTGGTTCATCCCTGGGGTGTTCGGCCAGTCCACCACGTTGCCGTGGGCTTCTGCCAGGAACGGCCCCATCGGGATGCCCTTGGCCGCCCACGCCTGCTCGAACAGCGGGTCGAGCGACTTGATGGCGGGCCAGATGTAACCGCCTGAGCCCATTATCTTCTGCGAGGCTGCTGAACCGAGCCACTGTTCGAGTTCCCAGGTCTGCTGGAAGTGGGGCGTATGCACGTTGATGCCGTCGATGAGGCCGTTGAAGACGCTCCAGCGCCCATCCGGCCCGGAGGGCAGGGGCACGACCCCGATCTTGAACTTCGTCCCCACGCCTTCGGCTATGGGTTTGGTGTTCCAGTCTCCCTCGAGCTCCATGGCGATCTTGCCCGACGTGAACAGCGAGTTGTCCTGGCCGCTCGGGCTGGTCCCGTTGGAACCCAGCTCTGACCCGGGTACGAGGACGTGGTACTTGTACATCAACTGGTTGATGAACTCGGTCGTCTGCGCACAAGCCGGTGTATTGAACGCAACTGACGAGGCCCACGCGGCGTTGATCACGTGACAACCGTCCATCTGCCAGAAACTGCCGAAGCCGGTCTGGAAGGCGTTGTCCATCTCCATGCCGTACACAGCCACCTTGTTGGGGTTGAAGCTGGCAGAAGTGGCGTTGGTGCCATTGGTGTCCGTGGTCGCCTCCTCCAGGAACTTGAGGAACGTCCCACCGTTAGTCGGGTTCCAGGTCCAGTTGCTCGGGGGGGTCAAGTGGTGAGCGGCCATGTAGTTTTCGTTGTAATAGATGGCGATCGTGTCCCAGTCCTTGGGGATACCGTAGATCGCCCCCTTGTAGGTGTGCAGCTGCCACAGCGACGAGTAATACTGGGACGAATTTATGCCGGCCTTGGCGATGTCCGGCGCCAGGTTGACCAGGAAGCCGTCCTTGATCCAGGTCGACAGCCACGGCGTGTTGATCCAGAAGAGGTCAGGCCCGCTGCCGGAGGCGAACTCCTCCTGCAGTTTGGTCTGGTACGCGGCGTACGGGATCTGCTCCACCGTTACTTGGATGTTCGGGTGGCTCTTCTCGAAAACGGCTATCGACTGCTTGTAACCGACCTCTTCGTTCGGGTCCCACAGGGTGTACGTAAGGTGCACGACCCCTGAAGCACTCGCAGTGCTCTCCATAGCGGCCACCAAGCCCATCGACGAACTGACGGTGGCGGCAGCTAAAACCAGCGGCACCAGCCGCTTACCTTTCATATTTGTCCTCCTCTATTTTCTATTATTTGTTGCTCCCCTGAGGGCGCGGGTGGCCTGACGGCCACGCTTCTGAGGGCCTTTTCACCCGATTAGGCTTTTTTGTGACGGTATCGAAGACTTTCGTTGATATCAATGGCCCTGGGTTAGTTGGATCGACCTTATAATGTGGCGCTGGAACACGACGAAAATGATGATCAGCGGTAACAACGTGATCATGGCCCCGGCCAGGACGAGGTTCCACTCAGCGCCGTAATTGGAGGACGAGAGATTGGCGATCCCGGTGGTAAGGAGGTAGTGAGTCGGGTTCGTCACTATTAGCGGCCACAGGAAATTGTTCCAGCTGAAAACGAAGGCGATGATGGTGGCTGTGATGATGACCGGGCGTGACAGCGGCACCACGACGCGTCGCAGCGTCCCCAATTCGCTGCACCCGTCCATCTTTGATGCGTCGATGATCTCCTGAGGTATGTTCAAGAAGAACTGTCTGATGAGGAAAATCGTGTACGGAGTACCGAAAACGTACGGGAGGAAGATGGCCCAGTACGTGTTGAGCAGGTGCATCTCGCGTATTATCGTGTAAAGCGGGACGATCGTTACGATGTTCGGGATCATTAAGGTCACGAGGTAAAACCAGAAAATCACGTCCCTACCCGGGAACCTCATCCTGGCAAAGGCGTACGCGGCGATAACGCTGAAGAACACTTGGCCCACCGTGAGTATGACCGTGACCAAAGCCGTGTTGCCGAGGTAACCGATGAAGTCCTGCTGGAACAATGTGGTGCTGTAGTTCGAGAAGGTGAAGGGGTGGGGCAAATACCACGGCGGTTGGGCCAAGATCTGGCTGGACGGTTTGAGAGAACCAAATATGGCCAGCACGTACGGCACCATGAAAATTACGGCGAACGCAGTCAAGACGATATAGAACGCGCTGAGCTTGCCAATCTTCAACGCCAAGCGCGGCCCGCTTTGCTTCTTGGCCGTCCCGGGAGCCGGTGGGTTGATCGCGATAGTTGTCATGATGGCTCGCTACTCATGAGGAGTAGTCATAGGTGGTGCGTTTCCGGAAGTACATGAACTGCCCGACGCTGAAAACGAGGATCACGCCGAACAGGAGGACCGAGAGAGAGGCCGCCTCCCCCAATCTGTAGTCAGTGAAACCGATGTCGTAGATAGTCAGGCTCATCACTCTCGTAGAGTCGCCTGGGCCACCCTGGGTGAGGACATAAAGGGTGTCGAAAACCTGGAAGGAACCGATCACGTCGGTGATCAAGACAAAGAGCATCGTCGCGTTGAGCAAGGGCAGGCTTATCTTCCAGAACTGCCGCCACTTGCTGGCCCCGTCCAGCTCGGCCGCCTCGTAAAGGCTGCGCGGTATCGCCTGGAGACCGGCCAGGAAGAAAAGCATGTTGAAACCGAGGAACTGCCAGATGTTCACGCTGGCTACGACCGGCATGGCCAATGTGCTGTTTGACAACCAGGCGGGCCCTTGGATGCCGAAAAGGGCCAGGAAGTGGTTGATGGCACCGAGTTTGGGGTCGAACACCCAGTACCAGATGACGGCCATGGCCACCGGGGTGGACAGGTAGGGCGCCACGAACAAGATACGGAACAGGCCGGTCCCGATGCGTTTCCGGTTGAGCATGACAGCCAAGCCCAGCGCCAATATCGTTTGAGCCGGGATGTTCAGGAGGACGTAATAAGCCGTGACCCCGAGCGAGTGGGCCGCCCCGTCGAACTTGAACATGGAGATGTAGTTCTGGAGCCCGGCCCAAGTAGCCGGTGCGGCCAGGTTGTAGTTCAAGAAGCTGAGCACGATTACCACGACGACGGGGATGGCCAGGAACAAGACCACTCCCACCATGCTCGGCGCGATGAACGGGAAAGCCCGTATGAAGCTGCGGAACCCCGAACGCCGTTTGCCTGCTTCGCCGCCGCGGTCCTTGACGAACTCCTCGCTGTCGGCAGGTACGACGCCCGTGGCTAGTGCCACGACAGCCCCCCTGTCACCCTTAACGTCACTCCGTTTGGCTCCTCCCCCGACGACTGCGTCTCCACGCGTCGCCCTGGACGATGCTACCGAGTCCGCTCAGAAACTATCAGAAGCGGCAGCGCGGGGCACGTCGGCCAACCGACGTGGCGCGATCACAACCTCCCCGATGTGGCTCCTCAGCTGCCGCCTGGCCTCTTCGGGTAAACCGTCGTCACTAACGAGAGTGTCCACATCCGAAAGGTCGGCCATGGTACAAAGCGCCGTGGTCCGCCATTTGGTGTGGTCCGCCACCACCACCAGCCGTCGGCAGCGGGAGATAAAAGTCCTGTTCGTCTCCGCTTCCGAAATGTTCGGCGTTGTCAGGCCGGCCACGGGGTCCAGCCCGTGGACGCCGAGGAACAGCACGTCGAAGTACAGCGACCTGATCGACGCGTCTGCGGTGGGCCCCACCAGTGCGTCCGATGGGGTGCGGAACTCTCCGCCCGTCAGGATCACGGTCGTCCCCTTCCCGCCGGCGTGCTGCAACTCGTTCCACACGTTCATGGAATTGGTCACTACCGTCAGGCCTTCGCACGCCGACAACCGGCTGGCCAGCGACCAGGTAGTCGTACCGGCCGACAGCGCCACGGCAGAACCGGGCTTGACCAGCGCTGCTGCCCGCTCGGCAATCGCCGCCTTTTCGTCTTGTTCCCGGAGCACTTTCTTTTCGAACCCGGGTTCTTCGGTGCCGTACTGGGCCAGCACTGCCCCGCCGTGGACCCGCTCGATAAGGCCGTCTTTTTGCAAGGCGTCGAGGTCTCGCCGGATCGTCATCTCCGATACTGCCAGCTCCTCGCTCAGCTCCGTCAGCCGCACCCCGCCCTTGGCTCGCAGCTCCTCCAGGATCTGCTTCCGTCTCAAGAGGGCCAGCAACGCGAGCTCCTCTGCGGGGCGTCGATGGCCAACGCCCGCGCCCGGTCGGGCCGCCGGCTCGCCGGCCTTGACAAAGTCCTGATAGCCACTTCGGCCAAATTGTAGTAGATCCTGCGCTAACATGTGGTGTTTTGAAACCTTCATTTCCCGCACGACGACCACGAGAGACGGCTCCTCCCAACGGTGGGCGGGTGTCAACGCGGACGCGGTCCGCCAAAGGGGCTGATAACAGGCAAGACGCCCTCAGCCATACCCCTGTGATTGTGGCCCGTGGTAGGCAGGACCGGCCCAACCTTCCGAGCGCCGACTTCTGCCCGTTTTGCCCCGGTGGTCTCGAGGCGCCTGAGCCTTACGACGTGCGATGGTTCAAAAACCGATGGCCGCCACTACCCGACGAGCGTTGCGAGATTGTGCTTTTTTCGCCAGAGCACTCGCAGAGCCTCGGGTCATTGAGCCGGCGCCAGCTTGGCCTGGTGGTTTCCCTGTGGGCGGAGCGGACAGAAGCCCTCGGCACCAGGCCAGATGTCGACTACGTCCTGGTGTTCGAGAACCGCGGGCGCGACGTCGGGGCCACCATCCCCCACCCGCACGGCCAGATCTATTCCTTCGGCTACGTTCCGCCCGTGCCTCTGGCAGAGCTGCGGGGGCCGTCCTGCGCCATTTGCAATGAGCTGTCGGGGAAGGGGGCGCCCGGGACGTCCCACTCGTGCCGGGTAGTGGCCTCGGAGAAGGGCTGGCAGGCCTGGACGGTATGGGCACCCGCCTACCCCTACGAGCTCCTGGTAGCCCCGGAGCAGCACGTGGGAGATCTCGGCGAGGCCCGCCCGACCTATGACGGCCTGGTGGAAGTGCTGAAAATGGCCCTCACGGCGCTGGACGAGCTGTTCTCCGAGCCCATGCCTTACATGTTGTGGTGCCACCAGCGGCCCACCGACGGCGGCGATTGGCCCACCGCCCACCTGCACTTCCACATCGCCCCCACCAGGCGGGACAAAGGTGTGGCCCGTTACGTGGCCTCAGGCGAGCTTGGGTCTGGCATCATGTTCAACCCCGTCGACCCGGAGGACGCGGCCTGCCGGCTTAAAGGCCATGTCCACTAGGTGGACGGGCCGACCAGGTGACTGGGCCGGTCGTCCAAGAGCCGGGCGGGTACCACTGAGCCGGGGCCCGGAGGTCGTGTGCTGGCCCTGACCTGGGCCGGGGGCCGGGTGGTGGAGACGGTGGACGTGAGCCCGCCGGTCCCGGCCGACGGATGGTCCCTGGTAGAGATGGCTTACACCGGGCTGTGCGGGACCGATCTGCACATCTGCGCCGGCGAACACCCCCGGGCCAAACCAGGCCTGGTAATAGGCCATGAGGTTGTAGGCAGGTTGGTCGATGCGGTAGGCCACATGGCTGCGGGAGCGCCCGTTTTCGTCAACCCCCTCCTGCCCTGCGGGACTTGTCGGTCATGCTGTGGCGGGAACGCCAACGTGTGTGAGCGGATCGGGCTCCTCGGGATAGATAGGGACGGGGGGGCCGCCGAGCTTTTCGTTGCCCCGTCGGCGCACCTCGTCGCGCTGCCCTCCTCCCTCAACTTGCGGAGTGCCGCGCTGGTGGAACCGGTGGCCGTGGCAGTGCACGCCGTCCGCCGTGCCGCCCTTACCTCGGGTCAACGCGTCCACGTTGTCGGGGCGGGCCCGATCGGCCTGTTGGTGGCCAGTTGCGCCCGCCTTGAAGCGCTCTCGGGCCTAACGGTTAGCGAGCCCTCGCCCGAACGCGCCTCGGTTGCCGCCGGTTTGGGCTTTGACCTCCTTGACATTGCCGCCGCTGAGCGCTCGGCTGATGTGGTCTTCGATTGCACAGGCCACCCGGCAGCGGCGCCGTCTGTTCTGGCGTGGGCAGCCACGGGAGGCACGGTCGTAACCGTCGGCGCCTACCCCGGCGTGGTCGGTGTCGACCTACAGGACTTAATGTTCCGTGAGCTCACGATCGTCGGTGCCCGAACTTACACTCCCGACGATGTGGGCAATGCCATCACGTTGGTCGAGCGCGGCGCCGTCGACGCCCCTCAGTTGACCAGCGCGGTCATGAGGCTGGAGGAGGGCCCCCGGGCCATTGAGCGGCTCAGGGCCGGCCGTGCCGTCAAAGTACTCCTCGAGGGGCCCGGGGCTTGAGCTCACGACGACCTCCTGAGCAAATCACCATGACCTCCTGAGGAAAGTCGAAAGTTCGGGGAGCCCCGGGAAGACGAAGTCGGGCCGAATTGCGCCTTCTATGCCATCAGCCGAGCCCGTAACCCCGGAAAGCAGCAAGGCCGTACGGGCGCCCAGCGCGACGCCGCCCCCTATGTCAGACACGAGGTTGTCCCCAACGACGAGGATGTCTTCCGGTGGGACACCGAGTTGGGCGGCGGCTGTTTCGAACATCAAGGCGCTCGGCTTGCCGACGCAAACGGGCTGGGCGTCGACGCAGGCGCTCACTGCGGCGGCAAGCGCCCCGGCTCCGGGGAGGGCCCCGTCTTCAGTGAGGAGCACTGGGTCGAGGCTCGTCGTCACGAAGGCCGCCCCGTCCGCCACCAGCCGGACGGCATGGGAAAGAGCCGCATAAGTAAAAGCGGTATCGAGGCCGATGACGACGACGTCGGCCGGGCTGCCGGCGGGTACCAGCTCGAAGCCGGCGTGCCTGGCTGCCTCGTTCAGGGCGCAGCTGCCGAGCACGAAGGCGCGACCTCCGGTGGGTAACATCGCCGCCAGGTAACGGCAAGTAGCGTCAACGACCGTGAGGATGGCGGCGGCCGGCACCTCGACGCCCATGCGGCCCAACTTGGCCTCGCAGTCAATTGCACTGACCGTTGAGTTGTTCGTCAGCAATACAAAAGGGTGAGCTTCTATAAGCGAAAAAAAGTCCCGGAGCCCGGGCATAGGCCGCTCGCCTTTATAGAGCACGCCGTCCATGTCGACGATGAAGCCGCGTGGTGCGCCCGTCAACCCGGGGAACCCTCGTCCCAACGTTGCCACTCCGGCCCAAGGACGTCGTGGACCGCACAGAAGGTACGGAACACCCGGTTGTAGACCTCCGCCGCCGCGGGCCCTGGCTGCCACGTCTGGGCGACGCGGACTACGTCATTGGCCCCCGCGGCAGCATCTGCGTACCAACCCGCACCTACACCGGCCAGGATGGCGGCACCCTGGAGGCCGCCCTCGGTTGCCGTCAGCGTCTGGACCGGGTGGCCGAACACGTCGGCCCTGACCTGGTTCCACAGACTGCTCGTGGCCCCACCCCCGGTGCAGCGTACGGGCCCCTCAAACCCCTCCGGGCAAACGCATTCGAGGGACCTGCGGTCCTCCAGCGCGATCCCCTCCAACACCGCCCGGACGAAATGAGGCCGCTGATGGCTCAAGGTGGCACCGACGAACGACGCCCTGGACTTATCGGTCCCGAGCGTCCTTTCGCCCAGCAGGTACGGGAAGAAAAGCAGCCCGCCGGCGCCGGGCCCCACCGCGGACGCCTCCTTGGTCAGCCGGTCGAACGCCTCGCGTAATTCACCAGGATCGCTGGCGGCGCCGCAAAACTGGTCCATGAACCAGCGCAGGGAGACACCGGCGGCATCGGCGATCCCGAACCTGGCCCAGTTACCGGTGGCGGACCGCAGGTTCATTACGCGTAAGTCAGGCGAAGGCTCGTCCGCGGCCAAGGCCACGATCGAAGCCGTGCCGGTGACCAGCGCCACCCGGCCGCTATCGGCGAAACCGGACCCCAACAACTGGCACATCATGTCCCCGCTGCCGGCCACGACGGGGGTGCCGACGGCGAGGCCGGTGCGGTTGGCAACCTCGTTGCCGATACGCCCGATTACCGAGGAGGCACCGACGATTTCGGGGAGTTTTGACCTTTCCACACCGAGCGCGTCCGTCAGCGCTTCGGACCACCGCCCGGTGGCGGCGTCGCAGAGGAAGGACCCCGACGACTCAGACGGGTCCGTCGCCACCTCGCCGCACAGGCGCAGGTTCACGAAGTCCTTGACGACCAACAAATGAACCGCGTTCGCGTAGGCCTCCGGCGCATAGCGGCGCAACCACGCCATCTTGAAGCCTGACCAGGCCGGCAAAGGCCTGTTTCCCGCCAGCGCCGACAGCGCGTCCGCATCCGGGCGG
>JASHVH010000108.1 GCA_030039575.1 Acidimicrobiales bacterium
GGCTCTCTTCTGTCGACGACGTCCTGGCTCTGGTGCGGGCCAGAGGGGGCCGGGCCACCATCTCGCGGCGCATCATTCTGCAGACCCTCTTCGAAGCCGGTCGGCACCTGACCGCCGAAGAGCTCGCCGAGGCGGTCCAGTCCCGTGCCCCCGACATCCATATCTCGACCGTCTACCGCAACTTGGACGACATGCAGAGGCTCGGGGTAGTCGTGCACTCCCACCTCGGGCACGGCCCGGCCACCTACCAGCTCGCTTCGGTGGCTCATGCCCATTTCCTGTGCGAGGTCTGCGACGCTACCATCGACGCCCCAGACGACCTGTTCAAGGGGTTATCCAAGACGGTCATGACCCGTCTCGGGTTCTCGATCGACCCCGTCCACTTCGCCATCCTGGGCCTTTGCTCTGCCTGCCAGGCGGCCGCTAAGGCCTCTGGGTGACCTCGGTCAAGTAGACGAGAGCGGCGTACTCGCCCTGGTCGACGGCCAACTGGTAGAAGTGCCGGGTCTCGTCGGGCCCTAGTCGGGCGAGCATCGGGAGAAATAGTTGCGCAAAGCCTGCGGCGCGCTCGGAGGGCGACAGGGAAGCGTCAATGAGGACGGCGAGGGCCTGTAGCTCGGGCGATCCTGGGCCGTCCTCAGCCGCCTCGGCTGGACCGGCGCCGTCGACCCTCCGTGCTACTTCGGCATCGAGGTCGAACTCGTCGCTCATCTAACCCTGACGGTCCGCCGCTCTGAGGGAGTTCGACCGACGCGATGGCTTGGCGACGCCCAGCTGCTCTCGGCCACATCGCTCCAGGTAAAGAGCTGCCAAAGCGCCATCAGGTAGAACGCCCAGGCCTTTTCTGGCCCCCCAAAGTCGTCGAAGTCGTCTTTCGCTGGCATCTCGGCCAGCCGGTCGAACGTCGGTTCAGCCCGTGGACTATTCGCGGCCTGGTGGCCGTCGTGTGCCTCACCCACGTAGCCTGGCCCTACTGGGGCGTAGGTCGTAACCAAGGTTTGGCGGCAGGTAATCGGTCATCGGTCACCTCGTCTACGCTCAAATTTTAGGGTGGGCAGTACTGCGTTCAGCTCGCAAATATGATCTGGACGCAGCATATAGCCTAACGACCTTTGATTGCCAATAGGCTACGGTTGGGCAGCAATTTGCTCGCGCCTTGGGCGCTCTGTGCTCAAAGGTTCGTGTCGACCTGGGCACACCGAGCGGTCCCGGGGAGCGCGAAAGTCCTGGCATGGGCTGAGGAAATTGGACCGGCCGAGGGGATGCATGACTAATGCGTCTGGTCTCGGGCCGGCCACCGGAACAACGTGGCGCCCGGCAAGTACACCGTGATGCGCTCGCGCTGGTTTGCCCGGGAGAGCAGTTCCATTTCGAAGGCCACAGTCCTCGACTTCGGCTCGGCCGAGGAGCGGTAATGCCCGGATACCCAACCGTCGCAGGTAAGCGCTTCGACCAGCGCTCCATCGTGGACGAAACGCCCCTGGAGCAAGTGGCGGCGGCCTAAATCATCGACGAGTTCTAACGGCGCGCCACTATCCCGCCCCGCCATCGCCTGATAGCTATGACGAAGTCTGCCGAAGCCATCCAAAAGTTCGCCCGGACAGGCTGAACCTATTGCCTGACGATCGGTCCCAGCTAGGCGGCTCAACGACTGCTCAGGGCCGCGGCGCGCAGAGCTCATACAACCTACTCCTCCTACTGATGATGAACAGCTGAAGCCACGCTCGGCACGCCTTACTCCACACCTTGACAGAAATAGGAGCTGGACGCAATAAGATCTGTCAATAAATACGACCTGGACGTAATAAGTTGGGCCAAGGTTCTGCGCCCCGCCGGCCTGGGCCTATGTCGCCTTATTGCGCCCGACGACTACTGGGCGATGACGGCGTAGCGGGGTGACACCCCGAGCAGCCGGTCCAACCCCGAGGGAAGGCCTCGCCGGGTGGCCCATTCGACGTCCCACAGCCGTTCGAGCCGGGCCGGGCCCCAGGAGGTGGACTGCACCAGGGACACGAGGGCCTCGGGTGTGGACCTGCCCGCCAGCGGCAGCTGCGCCCTGAGCTCGGCGCTGTACTCGGCATGATGGTCGGGTTGCTCTTTGCGAATACGTCGTAGGGCACCGTGGCCGGCTCGTCGCAACCGTTCGCCAGTGCCGCCCGCTGCCCCCCACAGGCTTTCCAACAGCACCAGCCGCTCGGCCGCGTAATGCCAAGCTTCAAGGGCGCGCCCGGGGTCGGGGAGCGTCCACAGGAGATGGCGCTCCACCACCGCCTCGAACCCCTGCACCGAGGGCTCAGTGGCGTCACCCTGCACGGTCTCTACCTCGAGGCCCTCGTCCCTGGCCTTGTCGGCCAATCTCGCGAGCATCCCGGCGGACAGGTCGAAGGCCGTGATCTGGTAGCCCTGGCGGGCCAATTGGATCGCCAAGAAGCCAGTGCCGGCCCCCACGTCCAGCACCCGGGCGGGCGGCGGCGGGAGCAGCCGGCGCAGCGTTGCCCCCCAGGCGGCTAGTTCGACCGTGCTGGTGGGGTTATGACTGGGTGACCGGTCATAGGTGGCCGCGTCTATGTCCCAAAAAGAACGGACTTGGTCACTGATTACCGACATAAGGCTCCCTTCTACCGTAGCAGGCTGGCGAACTCAGCTCCCATTTGCTAACTGAGCGCAATAAGCTCGCTCCCGAGACCGCCTCACGCCAAACTCCAAGGAGATACACGTGGCCGATTACGTCCTGCCGGACCTGCCCTACGACTACGCCGCCCTGGAACCTCATATCTCCGGGCAGATCATGGAACTGCACCACGACCGCCACCACGCCGCCTATGTAGCGGGCGCCAATACCACCCTCGAGCGCCTGGCCGAGTCCCGGGACAAGGGCGATTTCGGGCCCATTGTGGGCCTCGAGAAAACGCTCGCCTTCAACGTGTCAGGGCACGTGCTGCACTCGATCTTTTGGACCAACCTGTCCGCGGACGGGGGCGACCGTCCCGACGGAGCGCTGGGGACCGCGCTCGACGAGCACTTCGGGTCCTTCGACGCCTTCAAGGCTCAGCTGACCCAGGCCGCCAATACCGTCCAAGGCTCAGGCTGGGGCGTGCTGGCGTGGGAGCCGCTCGGCAAACGTCTGGTAATCGAACAGGTCTACGACCATCAGGGCAACCTCGGCAATGGCTCGGTCCCCTTGCTGGTTTTCGATACCTGGGAACATGCCTACTACCTCCAGTACAAGAACGTCAGGGCCGACTTCGTGACTGCTCTCTGGAACCTCGTGAACTGGGCCGACGTGGCCCGTCGCTTCGAAGCGGCGCGCCAGCTAGGCGTCTTTTGACAAAAGCCCTGCAGTGATTGGCGATCTGGCCACGTTGGCGGTGGCGATGCAGTTCGCGACCACAGTCGGAGCACTCAGCCACAGTTACTCGACCTCACAGCGATGACGAGGTAGCGGTCAGCGCCGTCGTCGACCAACTCGGTGCCCCAGCCGCTACGACTGAGCGCGGCCCGGATCGCCGGCTCGGCTCGGATGTCGTCCACCTCCACGAGCCCTCCATGTCGCGCCGCCAAGGCCTCCCGGCCTATCGGGTGGAATAGCGCCAAGCGGCCGCCCGGGCACGTCAAGCGGGCCAGCTCGTCAAGCCCGGCGCGTGGGTTGGCCAGGTGTGGAAGCAACCCGGCCGCCAGTACGGCGTCAACCGACGCACCTCGGAACGGGAGGTGACTTACGTCGCCAAGGACGAGGGCGGCTTCCGAGTGCCGTCCTCTACGAACTGCCTCGGCCAACATCTCGGGTGTCACGTCGACGCCGATGACAGTCCCCGACAAGCCGACGGCTCGGCGCAGCAGCGGGAGGGCGCGGCCAGTACCGCATGCAGCATCGACGACGACGCCGCCTCGGGGCGGCCCGAGCTCCTCGACGGCTGCGGCAAAGGCGGGACCATCGTCGGGGAACCGCTCTTCCCAGCCGGTCGCACGAGGGGCGAAGAAGGCGCGGGTCGCAGCGAGGTCAGGGCGTACTGGCGGCTGCTCCGAGCCAGCTTCGCCACCCATCACGGCAAGTCACCAGCATCGCTTCGGTAATGACACAAAGGTTGGTGTACCAACTACCACTCGAGCTCCACCTACCGTCAATGGTTCCTCCCACTCTCCTCCCACCCACAACGGTAAACAAGGGTCAGCGGAGGGCTCCAACGGACGGTAGGGGGAGGGAGGACCCTCCAAAGTTCCTGCTGGTAGAGGGTACAATCGCTGGTGCCCCCGACAGGATTCGAACCTGCGCACCCGGCTCCGGAGGCCGGTGCTCTATCCCCTGAGCTACGGGGGCGGGCCAACTCAGCATACGCTGGCGCCACCGCCCTCCCACCATACGTGCACATGATCCCTGACCCTCTCGCCACCCCGCTCGACAGCCCGGAGCCACCCCCGTCCAAAGGCGGCCGCGACCCGAGGGCCCAGGGCCCGCTGCCCGCTTACCTTCTGCCCGACACCGCAGAGGTCGGCCCCGCAGGTCGCCTGCGCGTCGGGGGTGTTGACGTCCTCGACCTCGTGAGCGAGGTGGGCACGCCCGTGTTCGTGTACGACGAGGAGCACTTGCGCCGGCGTTGCCGTGAAGCGCGCCAGGCTTTCGGGCCGCGAGTGGCTTATGCCTCGAAGGCTTTCCTCTGCAGAGCGATGGCGGCGTTGGCCCACGAGGAAGGTTGCTGTATCGACGTGTCTACGGGCGGCGAACTGGCGGTGGCGCTGGCCGGGGGCGTGCCGGCCGGCCGGTTGGTGATGCACGGCAACAACAAGTCCGAGGTGGAGCTGGCGTCGGCGCTGTCTGGCGGTGTGGGGAGGATCGTTGTCGATTCGTTCGATGAGATCGACCGGCTGGCCCGGCTGTCGGGACGGGGTGAGGCCGCCGAACCGCTTCCCAGCGTGCTCGTCCGCGTCACCCCGGGGATCGAGGCCCACACTCACGAGTACGTGATGACCGGGCAGGACGACTCGAAGTTCGGTTTCGGCCTCGCCTCTGGAGCCGCGGCTGAAGCAGTCCGCCGCCTACGGCACCCGACCAGCGGGGTACGCCTGGTGGGCGTGCACGCGCACATCGGGTCACAGATCTTCGCCCTGGAGAGCTTTGAGCGGGCTCTGGCGCTCCTCGTTCCTTTTTTCTCCGAGTTGGACCTCGAGGAGCTCTGCATCGGCGGCGGCCTCGGCGTCCCTTATGTAAGCGGCGAAGCGGCGCCATCAATTACGGAGTGGGCCGAGGGCCTACACAAATCGGCTCAGGCCGCCGGTCTGCCGGCCGGCGTCCTCCTTTCGGCCGAGCCGGGCCGAGCAATCGTCGCAACGGCCGCCCTCACGTGCTATACGGTCGGCACCATCAAAACCCTGCCCGGCCAGCGTACTTACGTGAGCGTCGATGGCGGTATGAGCGATAACCCGCGTCCCGTACTGTACGGTTCGGGTTACGAGGCCTTCCTCCCGCGGGAGGTCACCGCCCACCGGCCGTTCGCCGCCACCGTCGTGGGCAAGCATTGCGAATCGGGTGATGTGATCGTCCGT
Organism: Acidimicrobiales bacterium; assembly: GCA_030039575.1. Lineage (GTDB taxonomy): Bacteria > Actinomycetota > Acidimicrobiia > Acidimicrobiales > Palsa-688 > Fen-671. The sequence goes on from JASHVH010000108.1 coordinate 5,542, forward strand.
GACGCCCGCTTGCCCGACGACCTCGCCGTCGGCGACATCCTGGCCACCCCGGTAACGGGCGCCTACGGCCATTCGATGGCGTCGAGTTACAACAAGGTCCCGCGCCCACCGGTGGTGTTCGTGAGGGACGGTGGCTGGCGGGTCGTCGTCCGCCGCGAGACGTACGAGGACCTACTGGCTTTCGACGTCTAGGCCGTCAGGCTCGCTCAGTTGGCGACGGGGCGGGGAAAAGTCCTGGTCACCCTGGCCTTCGAACGCTAAGCAAGTAGGCACTTTTGTTCCGGGGTTGCGGCCCGGGCTGCCGCGGTGGGGGTTTTTAGCCGGGAAACAGCTAAAAGTTGGGACCGGCTCAAGGGCGACCGTGGAAAAATGCGCCCGGCCGCCCTCCGGCATGGGGAGCAAGTGGGCATTTTTGTCCTGGACGCCGCCGGGACTGACCACCGTGACGGCGCGCTTGTCGGCGCCCCGCCGGGGCGCTGCGTGTCTCAGGCCGCACTAGACGGGAAGCCGGTGGCCAACCTCGCCGGCCGCTAGATAGCCTTGCGCAGTCATGGGAGCAAGTCAGAGCCCTCGCCCGCCTGAAGGGCTTGACCGCGCCGATGAGCTGAACGACCTCGGTACGGCCCCCGGCACGCCGGCCGGCGCCGACACTCGTACGGGCGATGGCACCCGCCCCACCATCCGCGTGGGCGTCCTGGGCTGCGGCAACGTCGGGGCCGCCGTGGCCCGCTTCCTGCTGACCGACGACAAGCGCATTGCCGAACGCACCGGAGTGCAGCTCGAGCTGGCCAAGGTGGCTGTCCGCTCCGCTACGAAGGAGCGCGACGTCCCCGGCGTCGAGGCCCTCCTCACGACTGATGCCATCTCCATCGTGACCGACCCCTCGATCGACGTCGTCGTCGAGGTCATGGGGGGTATCTCACCCACCCGCGACCTCGTGCTGCAGGCCCTGCGCAATGGCAAGCCGGTGGTCACCGCCAACAAGGAACTGCTGGCCAACCACGGGGCAGAACTCTGGGACACCGCCGGCGCGGCGGGCGTGGACCTGCTGTTCGAAGCGTCGGTGGCCGGCGGGATACCGCTCATCAGGGCGTTGCGCGAATCCCTCGCCGGCGAACGCATCCACCGGGTCATGGGCATCGTGAACGGTACGACCAACTACATCCTGACCCGAATGGCCGCCTCGGGGGCCAGTTACCAGGAGGCGCTGTCCGAGGCGCAGAGCCTTGGTTTCGCCGAGCGGGACCCGACGGCCGACGTCGAGGGTTTCGACGCTGCCGCCAAGGCCGCCATCCTGGCCAACGTCGCCTTCGGGGCCAAAGTCGTGGCGGGCGACGTCTACCGGGAGGGCATCTCCGCCCTCAACCTGCAGGATTTCGAGGCCGCCAGGCGGCTCGGCTTCGCCATCAGGTTGCTGGCGGTGGTCGAGGCCGGCCCCGACGGCGCCCTCGGCGTCCGGGTCCACCCCGCCATGGTCCCCCAGGAGCACCCACTGGCCGCGGTTAGGGACTCGTTCAACGCCGTTTTCGTGGAGGGCGAAGCGGTGGGCCAGTTGATGCTGTTCGGGCGGGGCGCCGGCGGGCTCCCGACTGCCAGCGCGGTCATCGGCGACCTGGTGGACGCGGCCCATAACCTGACCGTAAAGGGTGTGGCCCGGAAGCTGGAGCTACACCAGGTGGCCATCAGTCCCATCGACGACCTGCGCTGCGCCTACTACCTGAGCCTCTTTGTAGCGGACCGCCCGGGCGTCCTTTCGGCCATCTCCGGCGTCCTCGGCCACCACAACGTCTCGGTGCGGTCGATGGAACAGGACGCTCCCGAACCGGAGGGAGTTCTTCCCGGCGCCGGGGCCGGCACGGGAGACGAACCTAGGGCCGGGCAGGCTCACCTGGTGTTCGTCACGCACCCCGCCTACGAGCGCGACATGCAGGCCTGCCTGCACGAGATGCGCCGCCTCGAGGCCGTGAGGCGCATCGGCGGGCTGGTCAGAGTAGTAGGCACTTGAGCCCCTCGCTCGCCTGGCGGGGAGTCATCGAGGAGTACCGCGACCATCTCCCGGTGAACGGCACCACCCCGGTGGTCACGCTGCTCGAAGGCGGCACTCCGATGATCGCGGCACCCCGGCTGTCGGCGAGGCTCGGTGCCCACGTCTGGTTGAAACTGGAGGGCGCCAACCCGACAGGTTCGTTCAAGGACCGCGGCATGACGGTGGCCATCTCGAAGGCCCTCGAAGACGGGGCCAAGGCGGTCGTCTGCGGTTCGACCGGGAATACTTCGGCATCTGCCGCTGCTTACGCAGCTAGAGCGGGTTTGGCGTGTGCCGTCCTGATCCCGGACGGGTATATCGCGCTAGGCAAGCTGGCTCAGGCCTTGGTGCACGGGGCCAGGGTCGTCCAGGTAAGAGGAAATTTCGACCGCGCCCTCGACCTTGTACGCGAACTGGCGTCGACCGAGCCTGTCACCGTCGTGAACTCCATAAACCCTTACCGGATCGAGGGCCAGAAAACGGGCGCTTTCGAGGTGGTCGACGCTCTAGGTGACGCGCCGGACGTCCACTGCATGCCGGTTGGGAACGCCGGCAACATCACTGCGTACTGGAAGGGTTACCGGGAGTACCAGGACGCCGGCAGGGTTTCGGCGCTGCCGAGGATGTTCGGCTTCCAGGCCGCCGGCGCCGCCCCGATCGTCCTTGGCCACCCGGTGGAGAAACCCGAGACGATAGCGACGGCGATCCGGATCGGGAACCCGGCGTCCTGGTACGGGGCCACCGCGGCCGCCTCCGAGTCGGGCGGTTTGATCGACGCCGTCGACGACGACGCCATCCTCGAGGCCTACCGCTTCTTGGCCCGGGAGGAGTCCGTGTTCTGCGAACCGGCCTCAGCCGCTTCGGTAGCGGGGCTGCTCAAGGTGGGCGTGCCGGCAGGTTGCCGGGTCGTCTGCACCCTTACGGGCCATGGCCTGAAGGATCCTGACGTGGTCATCGGCCAGGTCGCGGTGCCCCGGGCGGTCGAAGCCGACCTGGTCGCGGTGAAGGAGGAGCTCGCCCTCTAGGGGTTCCTGGCGCAACTCTCGCACAGGCGGTATTATGAACGTGCTCGGCTCTGCGGTACGCACGAGCAGGGCTCTCATCCGGAGCGGGAACTCCCGGGCGTAACCAGTAGTCCAAGGCCCGCCAACGCAGGCGACCAGGCTCATCGGGCTTCTTGAAGACGCTGCCTGGGTGCTCCGGCCGTTATTTGCAATATTCAGATATTCACACCATCACAGGGGTAATCAATGAGCGACCTTCAGCTCGAGCGCTCGGTGCTGGAAGCAAAGGAAAGGGACGAGCTTTTCGCTATCGCCCTGGCCCTTGGTACTTCGCCGGCCGCGCGCACCAAGAAGGCAGACCTGGTGTCACAGATACTCCAGGTCACGGGCGTCGAACAAGAGCCGCCGCCCAGCACGCCGAAGCCGCGCGCGACCCGTTCGCGGCGAGCCGCTCCGGCCACGACAAACGACACACCGCCGGCTGACAACAGCGAGCAGTTGGAGCTGGCCGCCACCAACGGCCACGGGTCTCAACCGGCTGCTCAAGCCACCGCGACAGAGCAGGCCGGCGAAGCCGTCGCCGGCGCTCCCGCCACCGCGCCGGCCGAGCCGGAGGCCGACGGCGTCGAGCCCGCCTCCCAACCGGACAAAGACAAAGAGGCTACCGGTGGGGGCGAAGCCCAGGCCGGGGACGGCGCTCAGTCGTCCCAGCGCGGTGACCAAGCCCGTCAACGCCACGACGTGGAGCCTGGCCTCGGCAACAGCCGTCGCCGGCGCCGGCGCAACCGTGAGAAGGCACCGCGGGGCGCAGAGCGCGAATTCAGCGCCCAGTCTCCGGAAGTGCCGTATACGGGTGAACTTGTACCTTGTTCGGGCCTATTGGACCTGCGCG
>JASHVH010000109.1 GCA_030039575.1 Acidimicrobiales bacterium
GTTCAACGTGGCTCCCGACAGCGGGGTCCAGGCCGAAGTAGCGGGTGCCCTGGCGGGTGGGTCCGCCATGCTCCCCCTGCCCGCTCCCCTGAGGGCAGTGTCAACCGCGCTGGGCTGGCGGTTGTGGCGGCGCGGAGCGCCGCCTGGGGCCAGGCCGTACGCGGAGAACACCTGGGTCATTGCCGGGGACAAGTTGCGTTCCACTGGATGGCGGCCCGAGTACAGCTCGGAGCAGGCCCTGGTGGTGACCGACGAGCGTGCCCACTGGTCCGACCTACCCCCCAACCGTCAGGTCTCGGCCACTTTGGCGGCCGCCGCCGGGGTAGTCGCCGCCGTCGGTGCCGGCGGTGCCGTGTGGTGGCGCCGTCACCACTAAGGTGCTCCGGGCACCACTAAGGTGCTCCGGGCACCACTAAGGTTCTCCGGGCACCACTAAGGTTCTCCGGGCACCACTAGGGCCTTGCGGACGTCCGCCCGAACCTCGGGGTACAACGGCGTGAGGCGCCGCTCACATCGGGTTGGCCACCGCCGGCTGGGTACCGAGGGTTACGTGAGCCTGGCGGAGCGCTCCGTTGTGAAGCCAGTTGATGTTCACGACTTGACCTGGCTTGGTCGTTGCCATCCACGCCACGAACGTCCCTACCGACGAGACGTTCCCGTTGCTCCCGTCTATGGCGGTGATCACATCGCCGTCCGTTATCCCCACCTTGGCCGCCGGGCTGCCCGTCGAGATGTCCTGGACCTCGATGGCCCCTGGGACTTTCAGGCCCAGCGCCGCGGGCGACGAGATGTCGGTCTCCTGGAGCAGGCCAAGCCAGGCGTGAGCCGCCGGCTGCCCGTTCTTGATGATGGCGGGGACGTCTTCCATCGCCGTATCTATGGGCGTGACGTACACGAGCCCGGGCTTGGTCGCTCCCGAGACCTGGTTGGTAATGCCGATGAGGGCGCCCGTACTGTCGACCAGCGCTCCGCCGTACGCCGAAGAGTCGATGGAGACGTTGGCCACCAACAGCGAGAACATGGCGTTGGAGCCTCCGTTCACCGGCGCCAGGTAGCACGTCGCGTCGTCCATGAACCCCGGGTTGAAGGCCGAACCCTCCTCCCCGGAGGCCACCGCCGTCGACCCGATGGCGAACACCTGTTCACCGGTCTGGAGATTGGCGACCGTGCCGGGGTTGGCCGACGGGACGGCCGGGTAGCGGGGCGTGCGTACGCACAAGTTGGCCTTAATGACGGCGATGCCTTCGGATTGGTCCGTCCCTACCAGCTGCCCGTTCACCTGCTCGCCCAGGTACGACTCCACCTGGATAGAGGTGCTGGGGTTGGCCCCCGAGACCAAAGAGCTATCGGTCAGCACGTAGCACGTCGGGCCGTTCGAGTAGACGACGACACCCGAGCCGTTTTGGACACCGGAGTCAAGGTTCACGGTCAAGCCGACCACGGACGGCTCAACCGAGTCGTAGATCGCCGGCGCGTTGACGGTGCTCCCTCCCGTGGAGGGCGGCGTCGTCCCCTGGCTCACTCCGGTGGCGGCCACGTTGGGCGCCGGTGGCGGGGAACGGTCCACGGCACCGGCCGCAATGAGTATGCCGGCGCACAACGCCGCCCCGACCACGCCCGAGGTAGCGCCGACTAGCCAGAGGTGAGACCCGGGGCGCCGGTACCAGCCGCGGACGCCTCTGGCGGGTGCCGGAGTGGGTGGGTTCGAACGCACCTCGGAGGGATGCCTCCAGAGCCGGTCGTCGGGCGGCAAAAATGGCGTGGAAGGGCCCTCATCATCCTCCTCGCCATGACCATGAGCGGCCTCTTCCCCCGGATCCATGCTGATCCGCGAGGTTACTGAGCCTTATGGCCTGGCTGACATCGGGCTGCTCCTGCCAGGTCCGCGATAGGCGAGGCCGGGTGCGGCGCGGGTTCGGAGCCAACTGGGGCTAAACCGGACGCTGCGGCCGCGCCCGGGCCTTTCGACGCTGGACCTTTCGACGGAGGCCAGGTGGCGGACCTACGATTGGCGCGTGTCGCTGCCTCCTGCCGGAGATGACTGGGTCGCGTTGTCGGCCGAGGTCCTCCCGTTGGAGCACCTGGCCACTTGGCCGATCGTGCCCAGTTGTGGAGCGGTCGTGGTGTTCGCCGGTACGGTCCGGGACCATGCTGAAGGCCGGCCAGGCGTCTTTGCCCTGGAGTACGAAGCCTACGCGGAGGTCGCCACCCAGATGATGCTGGCGATCGTGCAAGAGGCCCGGGAGCGCTGGCCGTCCTTGGGCCGGCTGGCAATGTTGCACCGCACGGGCCCGCTGGCTCCCACCGACGTCTCGGTCGTGGTGGCCGTTTCGGCTCCTCACAGGCTCGAGGCCTTTGACGCCGCCCGCTTCGGCATCGATACGATAAAGGCCAGGGTCCCGATCTGGAAACGCGAATCATGGGAGGGCGGCAGCGCCTGGGGCCTTGACGTGCACCCCCTCGCCGGGGCCGGAGCCCCTGACCAGAGGGGGATTGACCACATGAGCCGGGTAGGAAACTGAGCAGAGATGGGCACCCAGTTCCTTATGGCGGCAGCGAAAACGGCCCATACTTCGGTCCAATGGCAGACTTTGGCGTGGATCGTAGGCGCAGCTGTGGTGGCAGCCGTCATCATTACGATAATTGTGCTCGTTTCACGACGGCCCAAGTCGATGGAGGATGGCATCGAAGAGTTCTCCCGGTCGCTGCAGGCCGTTGCCCCCAACCATCGCGCCGGGAGCCGGCCCGTCCAGAGCCAGTCGCGCTCAGGCGCAGGAACGGCTCAGGAATAACCCTCGATGCGCGTCACGAAAGGGGAGGCAAAGCCTGTCTAGAGACCTCGCGATAGACCTCGGGACCGCAAATACGCTGGTCTACGCCAAGGGACGGGGGATCGTCCTCAACGAGCCGACCGTGATCGCGCTCGACAGCCGCACCAACACGGTCCTCAATATGGGCCGCGAAGCATGGCAGATGATCGGGCGGACCCCTGGCTACATCGTCGCGGTAAGACCGCTGCGCAAAGGGGCCATCACCGACTTCGATATCACGCAACGGATGATCGAACTACTTCTGAAACGGGCCGGGATCTCCCGTTTCGGGCGTCCGCGGGTGCTCATTTGCGTGCCGTCCGCTATTACCGCCGTCGAGCGGCGAGCGGTCGAGGAAGCGGCTCGGGCCGCCGGGGCCAACACCGTCAGCCTCATCGAGCAGCCCACGGCGGCGGCCATCGGCGCCGGCCTGCCGATACACCAGCCCCTCGGGAACATGGTCTGTGACATAGGCGGTGGGACGACAGAGACGGCCGTCATTTCGCTCGGAGGGGTCGTGGCCCTCGAGGCCATCCGGGTGGGGAGTTTCGACATCGACAACACCATCCAGGCTTATGTGCGCCGGGAGTACGGCATTGCCATTGGGGAACGCACCGCCGAGGAGATCAAGATGGCTATCGGCTCGGCGTGGCCGATGGAGGACGCCATGAAAGCCGAGGTGCGGGGGCGCGACCTGATGAGCGGACTGCCCAAGACCGTCATCCTCGCCCCGGAGGAAGTCCGTGAGGCGATCGAAGAGCAGGTCGGCGCCTTCGTCGACGCCGTGCTGCGCTGCCTTGGGTCAGCGCCTCCGGAACTGTCGCAAGACCTGTTGAGCCAGGGACTTCACCTCGTCGGCGGCGGGAGCCTGCTGAAGGGCCTGGACAAGCGGCTTTCCGAGGAAACGGGCCTGCCCGTCCATCTGGTCGACGCCCCCCTGGAGAGCGTGGTCATGGGCGCCGGCAAGTGCATCGAGAACTTCGAGGCGGTGCGCGACCTGCTTATGACCTGAGGGCCCGCCCGAGCCGGCCACCTCCCAGCTACTCACATCTCTAACACCGGGCCGCTAGCGGTACCGGGGCCGTTGACCGAGCAGGTCTTCGGCGGCCTGGCGCACTTGCCAATCACGGTCGTGGGCCGCTCTGGTCAGGGCGGCGTCGACGTCAGGGCCGTCGAAACCAGCCAGCGCCACCACTGCCCGCCGCCGGACGGAAGGCTTGTCTTCCAACGCCGCCAGGACGGCCGGCAGCCCGGCGGGCGCGCTCAAAGACCCCAGGGCGGCGACAGCGGCCTCTCTGCAGAGCGGGTCGGCGTGACCCGTCGCCGTCAGCCCGAGAGCCTCCACCGCGGCCATCGCATTGCCGGCTGCACCCGCCGTCGGGCCATCTTCAGCCAGCTCTCCGAGCTCCCCCAGGGCATTGCACGCCGCCTCCACCACGCCCGGCGTACCATCGGCCAGGGCGTCGGTCAGTTGAGGAGCCAGCTCGACCATCCGGAGCCTCCCCGCCACTTCGCAGGCGCGCCGGCGGACCTCCGGGGCGGGATCGGCCAGGGCGGCCGACACCTCAAAGGGCCCCAGCACCCCTATCCTTGCAAGAGCGCCAAGAGCGGTGGCCCGTACCTCGTGGGCCGGGTCGCGAAGGGCGGCGCGAGCGGCCAGTTCGTCACCGGCATGGCCAGCGACTGCGGTAGCTCGCCTTCGGGCGGCGTCGCCCTCGAGCTGGCCAGGAATTGGCTGGTCAGGAACTGGGGCCAACCGCGTGCAGTAGGGCTTCAACCAGGAACCCGATACCGGCAGCCAGGGCGGCTGCCAGGGCAAGACCGAACAAAGCGCTGAGGACCATGAGCACAACCGCTGAACGCACCCTGCGGAACGGCGCCACAGAGGCGTGCAACCTGGGGCCAACGAAGACCTCCCTCGCACGCGTGCGCCGCTCAGGAGCACTCATTTGGCACCATCTTCGCCAGGTTGGTACCAAGCACAGTGCCATCGCGTGGCAACCTGGGGACAAGATGTGTTGGCGGCACCCATGACCAACATCGAGCCGACTGTACAGCCAACAAACCCAGACGGCGACCCAGACGGCGACCCAGACGGCGGCCCAAGCGGCGGCGGGGTCGAGCGGGGGTACCGTTCGCGCTGGCCGGCGGTACTTGTGATCGCCCTCCTTCTGGGGGCCGCCATCATCGGCGTCCCCGTCGGCATCGCGGCTCACGAGGCGAGTGGATATTACGTGTTCTCGCCCGGGACCGCCCCGCTCATCACGACGAGCGCCAGCTGCAAACCCGCCGGCGGAGAGCTCGCATTGCCAAGTGGAGAGCCCTGCGTGCGCCTGGTCGTCCCCAAGGGCAAAGCCCACGCGGTTGACGGGCAGTTGCGGATGGTCGACGTCGAAGTCGGGCAGGCCGGGCCGCTCGACTGGGCCGAGTACGAGCTCGGGCTGCTCGGCAACTCACGCCAGCTCGTCCCGGTCGCCGCCTACGCCGGGACGACCCCCACCTCCGAACTGGGCTGCCAGGACACTCAAGAAATGGTTTCCGCCAACCAGGACGCGGCCCTGGCGGCCCTGGCCGTGTTGAGCTACAAGGTCGACCAGAAGCCGCTCGGGGTCCAGGTCGATACTGTGCTGGCCGGCACTCCGGCATGGAAAGCGGGGCTCGAGTGCAACGACGTCATCACCGCGGTGGACGGCAAGGCGGTGCTCACCGCCGCCGCGCTGACGGCCGCGTTGGCGCCCCTGCAACCGGGGGACGTCGTCTCGCTCACTGACCATCCCGCCGCCGGCGGGCCGGCCAAGCAGGTAAAAGTGCGGCTGGCGCGTCCCTCCGAAGAAGCGCTGGCAGACGGTTTCGACGGCCATGCGTACATGGGCCTGGAAGTGGAGACCCGGGTAAAACCCGTCCTCCCCTTCCCCGTCTCGGTGAACGCGGGAGCAATTGGCGGGCCGTCCGCCGGTCTTGCCTTTACCCTCGCCATCCTTGATGCCCTCTCGAACGGGAAGTTGACCGGAGGCCACAAAGTGGCAGCCACCGGTACGATCGACCCGGAGGGCGACGTGGGCCAGGTGGGCGGCGTCCAGGAAAAAACCGTCGCCGTCGAAAAAGCAGGTGCCCAGGTGTTCTTCGTCCCGAAGGCGGAGTACCCGGACGCCGAGAGCGTGTCCCATGGCGACATGAAGATCATCCCGGTTAACACACTCGGACAGGTATTGCAGACTCTCCAGCGGAGCTACGGAGGAGACTTTTCGGGGTTCAGCGACCTAACCCGGGCTTGAGCCTCAACAGGGTGAAAAGGGGAGCTTCCTCGCAACCGAGCGCGGCCGCGGCCTAGGCTGTCGGGGCATGGCTGTAGAGCGTTTCCAAGCCGCCCGTGCGGACATGCCTGAAATTTCGGCAGATCTGATCTCCGGGCGTCGGTTTGCCCAAACTTGGCGAGGATATGACCCCGAGGAAGTAAAAGGGTTCCTGGCACAAGTAGCGGAACAGGTAAGGACTCTGCGCGAACGGGTCGATATAGAGGTTTCGGCGCGCCGTGAGGCTGACCAGCGCGCTATGCACCCCCGTATCGACGAAGCCACATTGATGTCCGCCGTCGGCGAAGAGACGGCCGCCATCTTGCGCAGCGCGCGGACTGCCGCGGCGGAGATAATTGCCAAGGCGGAGGGTAACGCCGGCTCTCTGGTTAAGGCGGCAGAAGCCAAATCCGCTGAACTTCTCGCGCAGAGTGAGTCTTTATCAACGCGACGCGCGGAGGAGGCAGAAGTCGCGGCCAATGAAGTTTGGGCCAAGGCACTGGCCGACGCAGAAGAAGTACGGCAGTCCGCTCATCAAGACGCCGAGGCAATAACCGCAGAAGCGTCCCAGAAGTCCCAGGAAAGCATTGAAGCGGCCGAAATTGTCCGCGAGAAGATCCTGACCGACCTGGCTCGGCGCCGGAAGCTGGCCACAGTTCAGATCGAGCAACTTCGGGCTGGGCGGGAGCGGCTCCTCGACGCTTATCTCGTGGTACGACGCACCCTCGACGACGTCACCGACGAGCTCCAGCGGGCTGACGCCGAAGCGCGGGCGGCGGCTGTGGCCGTTGGGCGCCTCGACCGCGACGAGCAGACCGGCGAACTGGTGGACCTGCATCGCGAAGAGCCGTGGGATTCTCTCGCCGCGTTCGGCGGCGCCGAGCCGGGCGGCCGTACGGGCGAGGAGAAAACGACCGCCGAAACTCCCGTTGTCCTCGCGCCCAAGGTGACCCAGGTTTCCGCCACCCCTGCGGTGGCTACTGCAGGGGCGACCACGCCCCCTGTCGCCACTCCTGCTGTCTCCGGCCCTGTTGTCACCGGTACCGCCACCGCTACCATCACCCCGCCATCAGCCCGCCCAGAAGAGCGGCCGGTACAGGACAACGCCGCCATCGTTTCGCGAACCGACGCTATCGAAAGCGTCCGGATCGTGCGGGCCGAGCCGGACAACGGAGCCAAGGCCGGCAACGCGGCCCCTGAGGCGGTCGCTCCAGCCGCCAAAGCCGAGCCGCTGTCGGAGCGGGCACCGGCTGCCCCGCTCCAAGAAGAGGAGAGCCCGCCCGAGGCAGCCGAAGATGCGGGCCAGGACAAGGACGTGCAAGGCCTGTTTGCTCGCCTTCGAGAGAACCGCGACCAGGCTACGCGTGCCGCTCGGAAGACCCTGCGCGACAGCGGCAGCCAGAAGCACAGCGAAGCGGCCCCGGAACAAGCAGCGGCCTCACAAGGGGAGGCCGGCCAGGCCGGCCTCGATCGCGCCGGGGCCGATGCCACCGTAGGGGCTACGGCCGTCGAGGCCTCCGCCGGGACGGCCATCGCCGGCAATGCTCGAGCCGGCGCACCCGAGGCCGGCGCGGTTCTCCTCCAACGAAGCGAGGAGGTAACCCGCGACCTCGGGTCGTCCCTGGCCAGGAAGCTCAAGCGAGCCCTCCAGGACGAGCAGAACTCGCTGCTGGACAGGTTGCGTAGCCTGAAGGGCACGCCCACGCCAGCCAACGTCCTCCCTGACCCGGACGAGCACCCAGACCATTTCGCCGAGGCCGGACGGCCGTTGCTCCTCCAGGCGGCGCAGGCGGGAGCGCAGGTGGCGAACGACCTCTGCGGTGACGGCGGGGCCACCGCCGTCCTCGAGCCACAGCAGATAGACGACCTCGCCGATGAGCTGGGCCGAGCGATCGCCGAACCGCTCCGCCAGCGGCTGGAACTGGCCATGAGCTCCGCCGGCGACGACCCGGCAGAACTGGCCAGTGCGCTCGGGGCCGCGTACCGGGAGTGGAAGACCCAACGGATCGAGCCCTCGGCCCACCACGAGGTGGCGGCCGCCTTTTCGCGGGGGGCATACGTGACCTTCCCGGAAGCGACCCTGCTGACCTGGGTGGTCGGCCCGTCCGAAGGCCCGTGCCCGGACTGCGAAGACAACGCTCTCGCGGGCGAACAGCCCAAAGGTGCGGCGTGGCCGACCGGCCAGGTCTACCCACCCGCGCACCCCGGGTGCCGCTGCGCCCTGGTACCGTCCGTCGTGGACGGCACCGGTACCCTCAACAACTCGCCTCCCTCCGGGGGCCCAGCCCCAGCTCCGACAGACTGAGCCGGGCGCCCGGGGCCTGCTCCCTCGTGGGCGGGGCCCGCCGGTAGGCTCCGGGGTGCTGATGCGCGCATCGTCTGACATACCGCGACGTTTTTCCCTGGGCAGCCGCCGGGCCCGCTGGGCAATTGTCGTCGGCGTCGTCATCCTCATCGCGCTGATCATTTCGGCGCAGCACATTGCTTCGATCTACACGGATTACCTGTGGTTCGGGTCGCTTGGCTTCAGTTCCGTTTGGACCAAGACGATCACGGTCGAGGCGGGGCTCGCCGTTACCTTCACGGTCGTGTTCTTCGGCCTGCTCTGGGGCAACCTCCTGTTGGCCGACCGTTTGGCCCCCTCGGCTCCGGCGCCTGCCGGAGACGAGCTCGTCAGCCGCTGGCAGGAACTGGTCGCCCCCCACATGAAATGGATCCGGTTGGGGGTGGCGGGCCTTTTGGCCCTGATCGGGGGCATCAGCGCCCACAGCCAGTGGGACAATTGGCTGCTTTTTTCCAACGCCGCTCCCTTCACAAGCACATCGGCGCCATGGGACGGCGTCGACCCGCTCAACCACCTGAACGACGGGTTTTACGTGTTCCGGTTGCCTTTCCTGGG
>JASHVH010000110.1 GCA_030039575.1 Acidimicrobiales bacterium
CCCACTCCCACGGCCCCGGCAGGGTCTCGTCGAAGTCGTTCACGTCGAAGATCATCGAGCGTTCGGGCGACGTGAAGCCGCCAAAGTTGAGCAGGTGAGCGTCCCCGCAGCACTGCACCCTTAACCCTGAGGAGGGCGTCGAGGCCAGGTCGGCGGCCATGACCGCCGCTGCCCCTCGGTAGAAGGTGAACGGCGAGACCATCATCCGCCCGTGACGGATCGGCACCAGGTCGGGCTCCCTCGTGGTGGCCTGCTCAGCGATGATGTCGACCGGGCTCCTCCGCCCTGCCGCGGCCACCCAGGCGGCGTGGAGCGTGCGGGGGACGGCCACGCGGGCGGTCTTGCCTTGGCGCTCGGCCTCCTCGGCACTGATATGGTCGACCCGTTTCTCCAATGCGCGGTCGACCTTCATCCCGCCGACCTCGCTCACCCCGGCTTTGAACGCCTTGTCCGCGGTGTCTTTGACGTGGACGGCGTTGCCGTCCGCCACCCCGCGGTGTCGTGGTTGCCTGTTGGTCGCTGTTGCAGTGGCCATCGTGTTCTCCTCTCGTGAAAATTGCCCAGACGAGCACGGGTGACCAACCCTCGGTCAACGAGCCGCTGCCCTCCTGGGCGCGGGCCAGTTTAGAGAGCTCACGTGCTTCGAGCCTCATCCCATCCGGGTGAAATACCGCGGGTGTAGTTGAGACATCACGAGCGAGGCCGGTGGTGGCAACGAAAACCAGCGTCCAGTTCACCCGATCACGGTGATGAGCCTCGCACCCGCAACGATAACGCTGATGGCGGAGTGTGAGAAGGAGAATGGCGATGATAGCCCTCGCCCGTGAGGCACGAGACCCGACCATCGGAGTCACGCCGCATTCCGCGGGCATTCCACGGGCCCGCCTGGGCACTAGGCCAGAGCCGCACCGCTCTGACTGCGGTTGGGTTTGCTGGCGCAGCGAGACCGTCTCGTCACCGAGCTATTCCGATGGCTAGGCCCGGTCGGCCCACTGAGCTTCGGAGCCTGACCACACCACGGGCCGCCGCCGTGGCGGGCATCGTGTTCAGTGCTCTGTTCTCGGCGAGCATCGCATTGCTCCGCACTGCCCTGCCCCAGGCGGCGCGAGCTGGAACCACTTGGGCTCACGCGGATGGAGGCAGGATCGGAGTGGCTCTTGGCCTCATCCCCTTCGCCGGGATCGCTTTTTTATGGTTCATAGGTGTTATCCGGGATCTCCTCGGCCAATATGAAGACCGGTTCTTTTCCACAGTGTTCTTCGGCAGCGGGGTCTTGTTCCTGGCCATGGTGTTCGTCGCTTCAGGCGTGGCGGCTGCCACGCTGGCGAGCGCCAGGCTCGCCCTGCCCGCAAGAACCGAAGAGGAGATCCTGTACTTCGGCCGCATCATCATGCTGCAGACCGCCAACATCTATGCCTTGCGGATGGCCGGTGTTTTCATGATCTCGCTTGGCACCATCTGGTGGCGCACGGGCTTAATGCCACGCTGGCTGGCAACGCTCTCGTTCCTGGTAGCGCTCACGCTCCTGGTCGTTATAAGCCTGAATTTATGGCTGGCCCTGGCATTTCCTTCATGGACCCTAATCGTCAGCATTTTCATCCTTACGCGCAGTAGGCGTGGGTTGGCCCGCGTAGCATAAAAGACTGGTGACCTGGCCTTTGCCACTGGCCCAGAGGAGGTGGCAGGACCGGTACTACGCCTGCTTGTACGCCCCACGTTTGTTGGACAGTGGCTGATCTGGTTCCGGAAAGCCCCAAGCGATTTGTGGCTTATCGTGGTAATTGTCGCGTTTCGATCGGTTATCAGTCCCGGTCGTTTCCCCGGAAAGGACACTCTGAGTAGGGAGAGTTGTTCTCGGGGCGGTCTTGCTGACCGGGAAATCCGAGGCGCGGTAATCTGTCTCTTCTCGCCGGATGCCGAGCCACGTCGCCAAAACTACCCGGAGGGTGCTCAGATGGCCGAGCGCGTTACGAGCGGTAGTTTGGGGGGGCGCAGCCCGCGTTTGCCGGCCTCGAAGTTTTGCCCGCCCAGAGCGTCAACGACCTTCGTTCGCCGGCCCAGGTTGCTCGAGCAACTAGACAAGGGCGAACTTCGCCGCCTCAGCCTCGTCGTGGGCTCGGCCGGGGCGGGGAAAACGGCCCTTCTCGTCGACTGGGCCGTCGCCCGGGCCGAGTGGCCGTGTGCATGGCTCAACTGCGACGTGGCTGACACTGACCCGGTCCGCTTCTTTGCCGGCATCATCGAGGCCGTGCGACGAGCTTCTGGTCAGCCCGGGGTCGGTGAGGATGCCCGTCAGCTGCTGAACCTCGACGGCGAGGTTTCAGCCGACGTCGTCTCTGCCCTTGCCGACGACCTCGAGGAGCTCGACAGGGTGAAGATGCTGGTGGTTGACGACTTCCACCTAACGGGCGAGAAAGGGGCCGAGGTCCTCGCGCTTTTGCTCGACTACCGGCCGCCTTCGTTCCAGTTCGTGGTCGCCACCCGGGTTGACCCGCACCTCCGGCTCAATCGCATGCGGGCCAATGCGGAGCTACTGGAGCTACGAGATCGCGACTTGTCGTTCACACACGAGGAAACCAGGTTGTTCCTGGCGCAGTTCGGCGTCCAGCTCAGTGACCCAGACCTTTTTCTCGTCCAACGACGCAGCGAGGGGTGGGCCGCAGGGCTACAGATGGCAGCGATCTCTATCCATCAGTCAGACAAACCGACCGGCGCCGCTCAGCGCGTCGACCTGAACCGGCACACGGTCGCCGGTTACTTCCTGGAGGAAGTCCTTAACCGGCAGCCCCCCGAGGTGGCCGACTTCATGCTCGCCACATCGGTCCTTGACGAACTGTCCGCACCTTTGTGCACGGCGCTCTGCGGAGAGGGAGCGGGAGCCCTGCTCGACTTGCTGTACCGGGCCCACATGTTTGTGACGATGGTGGACCAGGAGGAGCGCACGTACCGCTACCACCAGTTGATCACAGAGGTGCTACGGGCGGAGCTGCACGCCCGTCACCCAGGACGTGACAAGTTGCTGCACGCGACCGCGGCTCGGCACCTGGCCGATGCTGGTGAGATAGGCGCAGCCGTACGCCACCTTTTGGCGGCCGGTGACCCGGCCGGTGCCTTTCGGCTATTGAACGAGAGAGTCATCCAGGACTATTTCGCCAACCCGACCGTGGGCAGCGGGCTCGACCTCGACGAGGTCCAGCCGTCGGCGTTCGCTGGCCTACCCGAGATCTTGGTGCCATTGGCCACGGAGTTGCTGGTCCGGGGAGTGTTCGAGCGTGGGTCGCTCGCCTTGGAGCTCGCCCAGCGAGCGGGCGTCGACCCGGCCAGCCAGCCCGAGCTCGCCGCCAAGCTCGCCGTCGTCAGTTCGCAGTACTGCGCTATCACTGGAGCTCTCGGTGAGTCGTTGGCTCTAAGACAACGAGCTCAAGACATGGGCGTCAATGGTATTGACGAGTGGCTGGCGGGTACGGACGTCGTCGCCATGTACTGCTACACGTACATGGGCGAGCTTGGCAAGGCTCGCCAACTGACCGAAACGGTTTCCGCTGCCGGCTTGGGCCCCCCAGCCACAGACGTGTTATGCCCAGCCGTGTTGAGCCAGGTGGCCCTAATCGAAGGTAGGCTCGAAGAAGCGGGTGCTTTGGCCGCTGGCGCGCTGTCTTCGGCCCGTCGGCTTCACCTGGACCGGCACTACTTTGCGTTCAGCGCGCTCCGTACTACGGCTCTTCTGGCGTTGGAGCGTCGGGACTTGGCGAGCGCCGCCGCTTTGACCGAGCAGGTATTGGGGATGCTGGGCGGTGGCCGACCAAGCTTTGACTACCTCGCCCAGCTGGACCGGGCCAGGGTATGGGCGGCCAGCGGCAACCCCGAAGAGGCGCTGGCGTCGCTGCCCGCGGCTCGCACCTGCCTCAAGGCCGAAGCTTCCGTCTTGTTCGCTCAGGCCGACGAGCTGGAAGCGCGCTTTCGTCTGGCTCTCGGCGACAAGAGACGGGCGGAGAGCGCGGCCGAGAGGCTGCCCACCGACCGGCGCGTTGTTGTCTCAGCGATTATTGCTCTCGCCGCGGACGACCCTGGAAGGGCAGCTACCGCACTTGGCGAGGCTGCCACCGATGGAGCCTCGGTCCGTTACAACTTAGAACTGAGCCTGCTGCGGGCCAATATCGCGATCGCCCAAAGTTCGCCGCACACACGCGCCCTGGTGAGGGAGGCGCTGTTAGTCATAGAGCGCTATGGTTTCCTGCAAACCGTGCTGGACACCGCGCCCCGACTGGTCGACCACCTGGTCAATGACGGCGGTGACTACGCTCGGACCACCTCATTGCGGTCGTTGGTGGCCGCCGCTTTGGAACAGCGCAAACTAAGGCCCTACCCCCAAAAGAGCAGCCTACCTGACGAGCTAACCGAGGCAGAGGTACGGGTACTGGAAAAACTCCCGGCCCACTTGACCTACGTCGACATGGCATCTGAGCTGCACCTGTCGCTCAATACAGTAAAAACCCACCTGCGCCATACGTACATGAAATTAGGTGTTACCTCGCGATCTTCGGCCATCAAACGGGCCACGTCGCTCGGCCTTCTCTAAGCCTTTGGAGGCCGACGAGAGCGCACATGTCACCGGCG
Organism: Acidimicrobiales bacterium; assembly: GCA_030039575.1. Lineage (GTDB taxonomy): Bacteria > Actinomycetota > Acidimicrobiia > Acidimicrobiales > Palsa-688 > Fen-671. Next base: position 4,618 of record JASHVH010000110.1, read on the forward strand.
TTCCAAGCGCACTCCCATGGGCAATGAAGCCGCAGTGGTCGTGCGTGGATCACCGAGCGACCTGTGAGGACAACGCCCACCAGCGGCGCAGAGCGACGACAACCCAGATCGCTTCCACCACGCCAAACGGCCAGGCCCCGCTCAAGAACCCGTACGCACTCGAGACCGCACATCCAAGCGCGAACCCCAGGACAAAGATGCGCCCTCTGGACTCGAGCCCGTACATCGCCATCATGAACGTCAGCGCCAGGACACCAAATATCGTCAACACCCCACCACCATGCCAGCTGGAGGGCGTGATGGGTACCCAAAAGGTAACGGCCGAGCCCGGGCGGCGCACAGCGCTCCCCGCTCGACCATCTGAGCCGCTTGGCCTGCGCCGTTCTGGGCCCGCGCCCCGGCAAAGCACGCCTGGCACTTGACCTTGGAGCCAGCCCCAAGTTCCACGTTGGCTCGAACGGTACCGGTGCCTGTTCCCGACCCAGCCGGCCCGCTGCCGAGGGTGAGCACAGACACGCTGTAATACGCAAGAGGCTTGGTTCGGGCACTCCACGAGACCGCCTTGAACAGGTCATGTACACTTGGGGTCTTCACTTCGTTCGCGGCTACTCCTGGGCGCCCTGGCCGGGGGTGGGCCCATTACCGATGGCAACCAAAGAAGATGGAGGGCTCCACGATGAGCAGGCAAATTCGTGTTGCGTTGGTCTTGGCGGCGCTCAGCATCATCGCGTCTGTTACTGCTGAGTGGGCTATCAGGCACTTGACGGAGCGTGAGCCTCACCAGCATTGAGGTAATCTTCGCTCCGGCAAACCTCGCCGCCTCGGCGCCAGCTCGGTATGGCTCGCTCGATGGCAAACGCGCAACTCGGTGCGGTTGATGTCAACTGGCCGGGCCACATCGGGTCGCGCCAGGTCCTATCCTCGGTCGCGTGGCCGGCTCGGCCGGTCGTGCCCCAGCCACCATCGCGCCTTGCCGGCCCGGCGCGATGGCTATCGACAGGCCGGCCAGCGGGTCGCCCACCGCCACCTGGTGGCTGGAGGTGCCTGCAACAACGGCTTCGGCCATTGGCCCGCTCCCAGACCGCCTCGCGCAGTTCGGTCACAGTGCCAGCGTCGGAGAGCGACCAGCCCCGACCTCTTGCAAATAGACGCGCCGACGGCCGGTCCGCTGCTTCCATGGGCCTCCGGTAGCCAGAGACCGCTGGTACTGCAGAGCCGGCCTTTCGCCGACCGCGAAAAGATCACGTGATCGGGTGATGTCTTGGATGCTGCCCGTCATCACAATCGAATTGCATCCCCCCAGTCCAACAAAGGAGGAGTTATGTCCATGCAGAACACACCGAGCATCGTTTTCGCCCACGGGCTCTGGGCTGACGGCTCGTGCTTTAGCAAAGTGATCCCTGCGTTGATTGCGGACGGGCACGACGTGGTGTCCACCCAGAACAGCCTCGACACACTCGAGGGCGATGTGGCAGCCGTGAGACGAGCGTTGGGCCGGGTCAGCAGCCCGGTAATCCTGGTAGGTCACTCGTACGGCGGAACTGTTATCACAGCCGCTGGGACTGACGACCGCGTAGTGGGGCTGGTATATATCTGCGCGCTGGCTCCCGACGATGACGAAACGTCGCAGAGCCTGCAGGATAAGTTCCCCAAAACTGACGTGTTCGACTACATCGAAGTGGCGGAGGGCCGTATCTGGTTGCGCCCCGAGGGCATCGGGTGCTTCGCCGGCGACCTGTCAGCGGACGAGCAGCGACTCGTCTGGGCAACTCAAGGCGTCCCGGACGTCGACCTTTTCAACCAGAGGATCCCGGGCGCCGCCTGGAAGTCGAAGCCTACCGCGTACGTAGTCGGGAGCCAAGACCGCACCGTCAACCCGGAACTGGAACGGTTTTGTGCCAAGCGCATGGGCGCTACGACCTATGAGCTTGACAGCAGCCACGTCCCCATGCTCTCCCAGCCCGAGGCGGTGACCGAGGCAATCCGCAAGCTCGCGATGTCCGTTTGAAGGGCCTAAGCGAGGCCCCGCGCTGGCGCCACCAGGTCTCTTAATTTTCGCCTTGCTCGGGAGATTGCGAACGGTGGCAATCATTTATCGGTCCAGCACATCAGAGCTTGGCTCCGAAACCGGGCCGGGCGCCGCAGGTGCCCCGGTTCACAGCAGGCCGTGCTGGTGGGCGCATTTCACCGCCTTGGCCCGGCTGGATACGTCCAGCCTCCCGTAGGTGTTCTCGAGGTGGGTCTTGAGCGTGTTCATGGGCACATAGAGGTTGCCTGCAATCTCCCGGGAGGTCAGCCGCGTGGCCAGGTACGGCAGCACCGGTAGCTCTGGCGGGCTCAGCAGGTCGGTTTCGGTGGTTGCTGGAGAGGACCGGCTGGGCCTGTGCTTGATCGCGGCCATGAGCTCATCTCTATAAGCGTCAGCGGGTGGGCGAGCCAGGCGGTCGGCCAAGAGCTGGAACAAGGCGGCGTCCGCGTTAACCAGTGGCCCCACGTAATGCTCGGGCTGGCCGGCTGGTGCGGGCGGCTGGGCCTCGACCAGCAGCCGGGCCTCGACCATGTCCAGGCGGGCACCCAGTGGCGAGCGGGCATCGGGTGATAGGGCGGCGCGTGCCAGCGCCAGCGCTTGGCGGGCCTCGGCCGTGTCGCCCCCGCGTGCCAGATCTTGGCCAGCATAGAAAGAGACGGACGTAGTGTTTTAGAGAGCCCGGGGCGACGGGATAGACAGTAGGGCAGCCCAAAAGGCACAGGGTCACGGGAACATCCAAGGTTTTTCGGAGGAACAGGATGAGCGGTACGGGGAGCAGAACCGGCAAGGTGGTCGTAAACAGGTCGATGTCGCTTGACGGCTTCATCGCCGGTCCTGGTGACGCGATGGCCTGGATCTTCGACTTCGTGGCGCCGGACGAGTTC
>JASHVH010000010.1 GCA_030039575.1 Acidimicrobiales bacterium
GGACCGCCAGCGCCGCGGCCAAGGCCGCCGTCCCGACCTTTAGCACCGCGCCAGTAATCGCCACGCCGACCGATGTTTCGAACGACGTAGCGGTAATCCAGAAGGATTGGCAGTCTGCAGTCGGGTGAGCTAACCGGCCTGACGTCAGTCGCCGACGGCGCCGGAGCCGCGCGCTCCGGCGCTGTCGCGCGCCCGTACCGGCGACGGCACTTAGTGCGTCACCTGACGTCAGTCGCCGGCATGACACCGTTTTTCGCCTTTGTAGGGCTCTTTCTCGTCGTGCCCGCCGCCTCGGTGATGGTAGAGGCGTTCCGGGACAACTCGGGCAAAGTATCGGTCTCCAACATCACCACGCTCCTCGATTCGAGCCAGCCCTACCTGCATGACTACATCTCGAGCCTCGAGCTCTCGGCCGTGGCGGCCATACTCGCCGGGGTTATCGGCCTCGTCGGTACCGTGGCGCTGGTTGGGTCCCCGAGCCCGCTGTTCCGCCGGCTCGTGGCGAGCGCATGCGGCGTGCTCGCCAATACCGGCGGCGTCCCGCTCGCATTTGCGTTCATCGGTTCGATAGGCAACACCGGGGTCGTTACCGAGCTGTTGACCCGGCTCGGCTTCAACCCTTACGACCACGGGTTCACGCTGTACTCCGCCACCGGTCTCGTGATCGTGTACCTCTACTTCCTGCTGCCGCTCTGTATCTTGCTGATGCTGCCACCTGTCGAGGCGCTGAGACGGGAATGGCGGGAGGCAGCCGCCACGCTCGGCGCCGACTCGCGGGCCTTTTGGACAAAGATCGGGTTGCCGGTCCTGGCCCCTCCTTTCGTGGCCACCTTGATGGTGCTGTTCATGGATGCCTTCGCCGCCTACGCCACAGCGGAGGTACTGACGACCGGAGTCGTGCCTCTCGTCCCACTGGTAATCGGGCAACTGCTCCAGGGCAACGTCGTCGCCAACGAAGTCCACCTCGGCGACGCGTTGGGCTTTGGCATGGTGGTCGTCGTAGTCGTGGCCGGCGCGCTGTACGTCCTGGTGCAGCGGCGGACGTCGCGGTGGCTGCGATGATCCGCAACCGGACGTTCCGCTACGTGACCCTGGCCCTCATCGGCTTCTACGTCGTCGTCCCGATGTACGCCTCCATCCAGTTCAGCCTGCAAAGCGGGTACCACTCGAAGCTCTCGCTTGGTGCCTATACGAGCGGGCTGGCGCAGCCAGGGCTGGGGGCGTCCGTCATCACATCGATGGAGGTGTCCTTCGGAGCGGTGGCGGCCACTTTGTTGTTGCTCGTCCCGACGATCATCTTCGTCCACTTGCGCCTGCCGCGCATGCGCACAGTGCTCGAAGCAGTATCACTGCTCCCGCTGGGCATCCCGGCGATCGTCATAGTGGTCGGGACCCTCGGCGTGTACACCAGCGCTCCCGCCTGGTTCGTCAATTCCCCCCTGATCCTCGCCCTTTTGTACGTGATCCTGGCCCTGCCTTACTCCTATCGGGCGATCGATGCGGGCGTGCGCTCCATCGACCTGCTCACACTCGTCGAAGCGGGACGCTCGATGGGCGCCCGATGGATGACGTTGTTCAGGCGGGTGCTGTTGCCCAACATCCGTTCCGGGGTGCTCGCGGCTGCCTTCCTCACCCTGGCGCTTTCCCTGGGCGAGTACACCTTCGCCAGCCTGATCCTGCCCAGCACCCCGACGTTCCCGGTCTTCCTGGCGGGTGTGGTCACGACGAGCACGTACTACGCGGTCGCCCTCTCGGTGCTCGCCCTGATCGTCACCTGGGGCCTGCTCGTGGCCATATCGGTGATCGGGTCGGGGCGTAGGCAGAGTGGGGCGGCGCCGGTCGATTTCGACCAAACGGACCAGCTCATGTCCAATGCCCCGGCGCTGCAGCCGGCCGACTCGGCGGCATAACCCTGGAGGCGTGATGACCGCGATGCTCCCCACGACCGAGCAGGCCCCCCGCCAAGCCAAAGGGCTGAGCCTCGAGATCGTCGACGCCCACCGGAACTTCAACAAGGTGCGGGCCCTCGACGGCCTTTCGATCTCCATTGCGCCCGGAGAGTTCGTCGCACTGCTGGGGCCGTCGGGTTGCGGCAAGACCACGGCACTGCGTGCGGTGGCCGGGCTCGAGCAGCTGGACTTCGGCTCCGTGCTGGTCGGCGGGTCCGACGTGACGAACGTGCCGGCGCACCGGCGCCACCTGGGCATGGTCTTCCAGGCCTACAGCCTTTTCCCGAACATGAACGCGCTGGACAACGTGGCCTTCGGTCTGGAGGTGCGCAAGGTACCTGCGCACAAGCGTCGCGCCCGCGCCGGAGAACTGCTCGACCTCGTCGGGCTCAATGGGATGGGGCCACGCTTCGCCCACGAGCTCTCCGGCGGCCAACAACAACGCGTCGCCTTGGCCAGGGCGCTATGCGCCGAACCGGACCTCCTGCTGCTCGATGAGCCCCTGTCGGCGCTCGACGCCAAGGTGCGTGGCCAGTTGCGAGACGAGATACGGCGTATCCAGCTCGAGCTGGGTATTACGACGCTGTTCGTCACCCACGACCAGGAGGAAGCCCTCTCGATGTCCGACCGGGTGGGCGTGATGCGCAACGGGAAGCTCGAGCAGCTCGCACCGCCGCCCGAGGTCTACTCGCGGCCGGCCACCGACTTCGTGGCCGAGTTCGTTGGTTCCGTGAGCCGGCTACCCGGGCGGGTGACAGAGCCGGGCAAGGTGCAAGCGGCGGGCTGCGTCTTCTCCGTGCCGCCCAATGACCCGGGTGTGCTGCCAGTGGGCGCGCCTGTGTACGCCCTCGTCCGCCCAGAGAGCGTCCATCTCAGGCCCTCGGCGACGGGGGCGGCCGTAGTGGCCCGGTCG
>JASHVH010000111.1 GCA_030039575.1 Acidimicrobiales bacterium
ACGCGCCTGGTTCTTTTCAGCCAGCCGCCGCCCGCGCAGCTAGAGCCGTTCAACGACATTCTGGTCGGGGCGGGGACCGCTGACCCCGAGTAGCCATCGGCCGGGCCGCGCGGTGACCGTTCAGAGCGCGGGGCCTCGGCGGTTCCGCGCGGAGATCCCGTACGGGCAAACTGCCTGATTTACGCGACAGGCTCGACGGGCCCGCCGGGTGCCGGCTTCAATAGGCTCGGCTGGATGTTGCAGAGAGGTTCGGCGTGATGGGGCCGTGGCCGGCCGACACGCCCCCTGGCTTCTCGCCCGCTGGTTCCACTAAAGGAGGAGAGCGCTGAGGACGATCATCGAGCCGTTCCGCATCCACGCGGTGGAGCCGCTTCACTTGGCGACGCCCGACCACTGGCGCCATTGCATCGCCGAGGCGGGTTACAACCTTTTTGCCCTTCGCGCGGACGATGTACTGATCGACCTCCTGACCGACTCGGGGACAGGGGCGATGAGCAGGGACCAGTGGGCGGCTGTGCAGCACGGCGACGAATCGTACGCCGGGTCGCCTTCGTGGTACACGTTCCTGGACGCGGTCACAGACCTGTTCCCGTTCCGCCACGTCATTCCCACTCACCAGGGCCGGGCGGCCGAGAAGATCCTCTTCAGTGTGGTCGGCGGCCCCGGCAAGGTGGTCCCGAACAACACTCACTTCGACACCACCCGCGCCAACGTGGAGTTCACGGGGGCCGAGGCCGTTGACGTCCCGATCGCCGAGGGCCGTGACCCGGGCAATCGGCACCCTTTCAAAGGCAACCTCGACATAGCCGCCCTCGAAGGGCTCGTAAGCCGCGTTGGCGCCCGCAATGTCCCGCTGGTGATGGTCACGATCACCAACAATTCCGGGGGCGGACAGCCGGTCAGCCTGGAGAACCTCCGCCAGGTAAGAAGGGTTTGCGACCGTTTTGGCCTTCCCCTCTTTCTTGACGCGTGTCGGTTTGCGGAGAACGCCTGGTTCATCCGGGAGCGCGAGCCAGGACAGTCCCAGCGTGAGGTGGCCGACATCGTCCGCGAGGTGGCCTCGCTGGCCGACGGGATGACCATGAGCGCCAAGAAGGACCCCTTGGCAAACATCGGTGGTTGGCTGGCCTGCAACGACGACGCCCTGGCCGAGGCGTGCCGGAGCATGCTTATCCTGACCGAGGGTTTCCCAACGTACGGGGGGCTCGCCGGACGCGACCTCGAGGCAATCGCACAGGGCTTGCGGGAATCCGTTTCCCACGATTACCTGCGCTACCGCATCCGCTCGACGGCTTACCTTGGTGAAGCGCTGGAGCGCCTCGGCATCCCCGTAGTCGTGCCCATCGGAGGGCACGCGGTGTACGTCGACGCCGGCGCCCTGTTGCCTCACATCCCGCCGCTCGACTACCCGGGCCAGTCGCTGGCCATCGCGCTGTACGAGGCAGGTGGGGTCCGGAGCTGCGAGATCGGCTCGGTCATGTTCGGCCGCCGGCAGGACGGTACAGAGCAACCAGCCGCCATGGAGCTGGTGCGCCTGGCCATCCCCCGGCGCACGTATACCCAGAGCCACATCGACTACGTCATCGAGGTATGCGGGAGTGTGGCCGCAGATGCCGCCAAGCTGCGGGGCTTGAAAATGGTCTTCGAGCCGTTACAGTTGCGGCATTTCACCGCCCGCTTCGAACCCCGTACGACGGTCTCTTGACCGGCTGCGAGCGGGTAACGGGCTGCGAGCGGGCCCTGCATTGAGCTGGGCGATGAACTCATAGGCGTCCATAAGCAACTCAGGCGACGGGCAGGCAGTGACCGCCGAGGGCGGCTCAAACGGGCCCGGTACCATGGCTTGTCGTGCTTCGCTTCTTGACCGCCGGCGAGTCTCACGGCAAAGGCCTTGTAGTCATCGTTGAGGGCCTGCCTGCCGGCCTCGCCGTCAACGCTGACTACATCTCAGAAGAGCTGGCCCGCCGGCGGCTCGGTTTCGGCCGTGGCCCCCGGATGAGGTTCGAAGCCGACGAACTCACCCTGTTGGGCGGCATCAGGCATGGCCGGACGCTCGGCTCCCCGGTAGCGGTCGAGATCGGCAATTCGGAGTGGCCCAAGTGGGTCGAGGAGATGTCTCCCGAACCCGGTCAGACGACCAAGCCGCTAACCCAGCCCCGGCCCGGGCACGCCGACCTGGCCGGCATGCAAAAGTACGCCCTTCCCGAAGCCCGCGACGTGCTGGAGCGGGCCAGCGCCCGGGAAACGGCGGCCCGGGTAGCCGGCGGTTCGCTGTGCAAGCTGTTGCTCCGCGACCTGGGCATAGAGATCGTGAGCCACGTGGTGCAAATGGGGCCGGTAGTGGCCAAAGGCGGGCGCCGGCCGGGCCCGGGCGACCTCGAGGCGGTAGACCTTTCCCCGGTACGGTGCTTCGACCCCGAGGCGGAGGCGGAGATGGTCGAGGCGGTCAAAGCGGCGGCCAAAGAGGGCGATTCGCTTGGAGGAGCGGCCGAGGTGATCGCTTATGGGGTACCCGTTGGCCTCGGTAGCCACGTCCACTGGGACCGGAAGATCGACGGCCTCCTGGCCCAGGCCATGATGAGCATCCACGCGGTGAAGGCGGTCGAGATCGGGGAGGGGATCGAGATCGCCGGGCTGCGGGGCTCGGTGGCCCACGACCCGATCGGGTGGGACCCCGAGCACCAGGCTTACCGGCGGGAGTCAAACCACGCCGGCGGGGTCGAAGGGGGGATCACCAACGGCGAACCGGTCGTGGCCCGTTGCTACATGAAGCCGTTGTCGACGCTCAACCGGCCCGTGCTGAAGACGGTCGACGTCGTGACCAAGGAAGAAACGGTTTCGTTCAAGGAGCGCACCGACCACACGGCGGTGCCGGCGATGGGGGTAGTGGCCGAGACCATGATGGCCTGGGTGTTGGCCGCTGAGGCGCTGCGCAAGTTCGGCGGCGATTCGATGGTCGAGGTGTCGCGCAACCGGGACGCGTACCTGGCCAACCTGCAGACTTGAGCTCACCCGGGCCGAAGGCCGAGCGCTACCGCGGCAAGCGGGTGTTGCTGGTGGGCATGATGGGAGCCGGTAAGTCGACGGTGGCCGCCCTGCTGGCGGCACGGTTGGGTTGGCCGGTCATCGATACGGACACCATCGTCGAGCGCAAGGCCGGCGCCAGTGTGGCCGAGATCTTTGCTCGTGATGGCGAGGAGGTCTTCCGGGCCGCCGAAGCGGGGGCGATCTTGGACCTCGAGGGGGGCCGGCAACCGCTCGTGGTGAGCGTGGGGGGCGGCGCGGTCGTGAGCAAAGCGAACCGAGAGGCGCTACGGGCGGCGGGTACGGTCGTGTGGCTGCGGGCGCGCCCTGCCACCCTGGCGGCCAGGGTCGGGAGTGGGAAGAGCCGTCCGCTCCTGAGCCGCGGCGGCCTCGAGCCCGAGACGGCGCTGGGCCAACTAGCGGCTGAGCGCGAAGGGTGCTACCGCGACGCGGCCGACCTGGTGGTCGACGTGGACGAGGCGTCTGCGGTCGAAGCCGCTGACCTGGTGATGAGCGCCCTGACGAGCGCATTAGCGTTGTGAGGGCCGTGCGAGAACTGACAGTGAAGCTCGGGGAACGGTCGTACCCGGTGCTGGTGGGCCAGGGGGCCAGGCACAACGTGGCCCAGTTGGTGCCGGCCGGGGCAGTAAAGGCCGCCGTCGTCACGCAAGAGGCCGTAGGCGTCCAGGTTGACACGGGCCTCGAGCAGCGCACGTTTTTCGTCGGCGGGGGCGAAGAGGCCAAGTCGCTGACCACTATCGAGGACCTGTGCCGCGGTTTTGCCCAGTTCGGCCTCACACGCGCTGACCTGGTCGTGGGCGTGGGCGGGGGAGTGGTCACCGACGTGGCCGGCTTCGCGGCCGCCGTATACCACCGCGGAGTGGCCGTAGCCCATGTAGCTACGACTTTGCTGGCCCAGGTCGATGCCGCCATCGGGGGGAAGTCGGGTGTCAACCTGCCAGAGGGCAAAAACCTGGTCGGCGCGTTCTGGCAGCCCGCGGCGGTCATATGCGACACCGAGGTCCTGGCCAGCCTGCCGCCTCGTGAGTACCGCAGCGGACTGGGGGAGATGGCCAAGTACGCCTTTCTCGGCGCCCCTGACCTGGCCGAACTCGACCTGGACGACGCCGTAGCCCGGTGCGTCGAGTTGAAAGCGAGCCTGGTGGCGGCGGACGAGCGAGAGACGGCGAACTTGGCCGGCGCCGGTGCGGCCGGAGGCCGGGCTCTGCTCAACTACGGCCATACATTGGCCCACGCCCTCGAAACCGTTGGCCGCTACGACCTGCGCCATGGAGAGGCCGTGGCTGTGGGCCTGGTCTTTGCCGCCCGGCTGGCGCGTTACCTCGGTCGAGTGGGCGACGATCGCGTGGCCGACCACGACAAGGTGGTAGGCGCCTACGACCTGCCTTCACGCCTGCCGGCCGATGTGGATGCGGGGGCATTGGTCGAGGTAATGCGTCGTGACAAGAAGGTGACCGGAGGCGGGTTGACGTTCGTCCTCGACGGTCCCGACGGCCTCGAGGTGGTGCGTGGCGTCCCGGCTGACGCGGTGCTGGCCACGCTATCTGTGCTGCAATAGCGTCAATGCGCGTGATCACGTGCGCTAAGCCGCCGCCCCGGTTGTGCCGATCATTAACGGGTATGGCATGGTGGCGCGCGGCTTGCGACAGCAGTACAGGCGGCCTGTGAGGGGGGTGCAGTGACGGCGGTCCCCGCAGGTGCCGAGGCCGCAGTGATCCTCGGCGTTTTCGGCCTTCTGGTTGGTTCCTTCGCCAACGTCGTCATTTACCGCGTGCCGGAGGGCCGGTCGATCGTGAAACCGCCGTCGGGGTGCCCTGTATGTGGTGCACGGGTGCGGGCCGTCGACAACATCCCGGTGATTTCCTGGCTTTTGTTGGGGGGGCGGTGCCGGGCCTGCAAGGCTCCGATCTCACCCAGGTACCCGATCGTAGAAGCCCTCATGGGGTTGGTTTTCGCCGCCATCGGCCTGCGGTTCGGCATTTCGTGGACCGGGGTGGCGCAGGCGGTACTGGCTGCCGGTCTCGTGGTGCTGGCCTTCATAGACCTGGACCACATGCTCCTCCCTCGCAAAATCGTCTACGTCACCTTGACCTTGGTGGCAGTGGCCCTCGTGGCCGGCGCCGCCAGCGGGAGCCAGTGGCACCGTCTGGGAGTAGCAGTTATCTGTGGCATAGTCCCGTGGCTGCTTTTCTTTGCCATCAACTTCCTACAGCCCAAGGCACTTGGCTTCGGAGACGTCCGCCTCGCCCTCCTGATGGGTTTCGGGCTCGGGTGGCTGGGAGCGGCCTACGCTTTCCTCGGCTTCATCCTGGCCAGCATCCTTGGCGCCGTGGTGGGCTTGGCCATGATCGCCCTGGGGAAGGCGGGCCGGCGCACCCCGATCCCGTTCGGGACGTTCTTGGCCGCCGGGGCCGTGCTCTCCGCGCTAGCCGGCAGCCCGGTGGTGAACTGGTACCTGGCTCAGATCCACTGAACGGCGCTCGACCG
>JASHVH010000112.1 GCA_030039575.1 Acidimicrobiales bacterium
ACTCCGTCATGCAATTTGAGGACCTCCTTACTCTCAGCCGTAAACGTGTGTTCTGGCCGCGGCGGCCTCAAGCTGGGGCGGGCTAGGAGCCGAAGCCTGTAACCGGGCCCGGGTCGAGAAAATGGCGGCTTGACTGGAGTAACTTGGCGGATGGCGCCGGGAAGGTTTGGCCGGGCTGGGAGGAAACAGACGAGCCGCCGTCCTCGGTCCGCCTTACCCACAAATCACGACGGTTCGTACGCGACTTGCCACTCGACTGCCGTGGCTTCCACGAAGAGGGCGTCAACGTTACCCATGACTTGGCCGTCCGGCTGCGCGCCAGCGTGGAAAAGCGAGCTCGCAGGCCTTCGAGGCCAGAGACCAGAGCCCTTCCGACCGATAGTCCTGACCCAGCGCCACCACAGGCTCGGCTCGCCACGTCCGGGTGTATTTCATTCCGGCCCATTCGTCGGTTGCCGGAAGAGAGGCACGTGCCGGATGTCGGTACTCTCGCTTTGTCTCGTTTGGGGTATGGCCGAGACGGCTGTCTCGGACGCGGTCCCCTTTTGCTTGTTCCTGTTCATAGTTGTACCGCCCACACGGTCGCCCGGTAAGCGTGTACACGCCGCCCCGGTGATGAGAACGGCATGTACCTCGGGTAGCTTCATGCCAGCTCCGTCGCGCCAAAGCCCTTGAACAAGGGATGCAGTTGGATGTGGTCAGCGGGGCCCGAGGTCATTAGGGAGCCAATGGTGTGGGCTCAAAGCCGTCGCCACGCCTACCGCCTGGACCTCGTCGGTGATGTGAGCTGGGAAAGCCGTGCCCCGGTGGTACCCGGCGAAGCGGGGGGTCGGGAAGACGGCATTGCTGGAAGCCGAACACGCCGGCAAGGCGGGGGCACGGACCGGGAACGCCTGTTAGGATTAAGCGGCAACCTGGGTCGAGTCGCCGAGCCTTTCCGGTCGGACGAAGCAACTGGGGGAGAGCGAGTGCGAGCTGGAGTCGTCACATCGCTGCGGCTGTCTTTGGTCGGAGTCGTGGTCTCACCTGCGCTGCTTGCGGTTTCGGCGACCGTCGAGCCCGGCGGGGCTGCGCCGGCAGTTGCACAACAGACGTGCGCGGCAGATCCGCTGGGCAGCGCGCAGTCGTTCAATCTCTTCGTTCACGGCGCCTACGGCGCCGCCTCGACGAGCGTCGGGGGACGGGTGGCTGTTGGCGGCAACGCCACCATCAACAGCTATTCCGTCGGGGCGGGGCTGTCTGCGAGCTCCGCCCGAACGGATCTGATCGTCGGTGGCAACCTCACCGTCGGCAGTGGAGGGGCTCAGGCACCGGAGGGAAGTGTCACCTACGGGGGCACGCTCTCGGGCACGATATCGACCCCGATCGGCACCCTCGCCCAGTCGTCGCCACCGTTCGACTTCGACACTCAGTTCTCGACTCTCGAGGCCACCTCGACAACGCTCGGCGCTCTCGACGCGAACGGGACCGCCGCCGGCCCGTCGTATGCGTTCGTGCTCACCGGGACGAACTCGACGACGAATATTTTCACGATCGCCGCCGCGACCTTGCAGCAGGCGCAGGTGATCGACATCAACGTCCCGCTCGGGTCGTCCACCGTCGTGAACGTCACGGGCGGCTCGTACTCAACCGCCACGTACCCGACCGCATCGGTTCAGTTCTGGAACGGCTCGAGCTACGTACAGGGGGGCCAGAGCCCGTCGTCCGCCGTGGCGACGCTGCAAAGCAACCTGCTGTGGAACTTCCCGACCGCGACGACGGTCCAGATCGGGCCGAACCTCGGGTGGCCGGGAACGGTCCTGGCGCCTCAAGCGGCGGTGGCGTTCCTCGCGAGCACCGCCCTCTACGGCACGTTGATCGCGGGCTCGCTAGCAAACGGCAACGGCGCCGCCTCGAACGATCCGTACGCCGGCTGTATCCCGGCGTCCGACCTCGCCGGCCAGACGACCGTTACCACCGTGCCTACCACCACTGCTCCCACGACAACGGCAGCCCCGACAACGGCAGCCCCGACAACAGCGGCCCCCACCACGGCAGCCCCCACCACCGCAGCCCCCACCACCGCAGCCCCCACGACGGCGGCCTCCACCACCACGGCGGCCTCCACCACCACGGCGGCCTCCAGCACATCCACGGCCTGCCCCAGTTCGGGGACCGCGACGACGCCGGGCTCCGACATCACACTGTTGACGAGCACGTTGCCGACCCTGAACCCCGGTGAAACGGCCTGGGTTTCGACGCTCTGGCAGGGTGCCTGCACGAACGCGACCGGTTTCATGCTGACGGCTTCGGGGCCGTCTGGGATCACCATCACTTACCCGACAAATACCGGTAGTTACTCCTCGCTGTACAAGGACTCCACACTGCTGGCCGAGGACACCGACTACGCGGCGTTGGACATCGCGGTCGGGGACAACGTGACCGGCAACCAGACAATCGCGCTGACCGCCACCTACACGCTCGGCTCGGCCAGTGCACCGACCACCCGAAACCTCACGGTGACCCTCCCGGTCGTCGCTAACACTGGGCCCGTGGTCCAGCAGGTAACGAACTCCCTGGGCCCGGTCGCCGCGGGGAGCGACGACTGGCTCAGCGTTTACTACACGGCCAACGCTCCCGGGGTAACCGACGCTACTTTGACGGTGTCACCGCCCGCCGGCGCCACGGTGACGTACCCGAACGACGGCACCTCGACCAGCTTCAACTCCGGCGCGGATCTCCCGGTCGACCAGACCGACTACGCAAGCTTCAAGCTCAACACCGGCAGTCTTACGCCGGGGAGCTACACGCTTGGACTGGACCTGGCATATGGCAGCGGGTCGCACCTGTCCGGGACTGTAACCCTGGTGGTGAGTTGACCCCGCACCCCGGGTAAGGCCGAGGCACAGCCGTGCGGAGTGTCAGAGGACGATGACCGTCTTGCCGTTCGCGTGGGACTGCGCTTGATGTCGGAACCTACCTGGCACATCGTCAAGGCTTACCTGTGTAATGGGCGGTGCGACGATCGTCTGGTCGGCGACGGCTTGGCCGACACTTTCCAGCAAGTCAGTCGTGGGGCGCAACGCAAAGTTCACCCCGCGGATGCCGGACGCCTGCAGCCCCTCCAGGTCGGCCACGTACTGGGTGGTAATGGCGGTCCCGCCCGGGCGGACCAGCGCCGCGTTGGAGGCGAACGCTTTGGCGTCGCTTACCAGGTCGACCAGGACGTCGACCCCCTCAGGATGGGACTGGCCGACCGCTTCTTTCACCGGCACCTGAGGCCG
>JASHVH010000113.1 GCA_030039575.1 Acidimicrobiales bacterium
CGTCGTCACCCATTTGGAAGACGCAACCGCGACCACGACCTGAAGAGGAAGACCACCTTCGGGAAATCCGTGGCGACATTCCCACTCTGCGCACCAGGATACGTGCCCGTCTTCTTCGGGTACGGATTTTGCCGGGGCCCGCGAGCCACGCTATTGCAGCGTTCATTTAAACTCGGCCCAGCCACAAGGAGGATAAAAGTGAGGCTCAGCAAGAAGTATATGACGCGCGCCGCCGCGCTCGTAACTGCGATCGGTGCGGTGTCTCTACCCATTTCTGCGGCGTCGGCTGCGACCATGCCGCCGGTGCATGGCGCCGTCCAGGTATGGGTCAACCCGGGTAATGGTAACGGTGGCACGGTCAATCTGACCGGCGCCATCGGGGACGCCGGCAGCGCAAAACCGGCCAATTCCCTCGGTCAAATCGTGCACGGGTCCCAGGGCAACGCAAATTACCGGCTTTTGGAGCTCACCAAGGGCTGGATCCTGGTGAACATCACCCAGCTCAACAAGGCGACCAACAACCCGAACGCGATGCCGAGTGTTTTCAACAAGTCGAACTGTTCTGTCGTGTTCACTGGGAAGGCCCCCATCCAGTTCGTGCACGGCACGGGCGCATACGCCGGGATCACGGGGACCGCAGAACTGACCTACGTATTTGCTGGCACTGAGCCCAAGACCTCAAAGGGCACGTGTAACGAGAACGCGAACCCGATCGGTCCGGGCGGCGGGTATAACGCCATTTACGGATCCGGTACCGTCACAATCCCGTAAGATCAGCACGATTTTGGTGCGTAAGATCAGCATGATTTTGCCCGAAGCAATTACGGGGGGCAGGCTCTCCCCCCGTTGAGTAGGCGTTAAGGCCGGGCATGCGTGTAGCCCAACGCGTGACCCTGGCCACGGATGGCGCTCCCCGTGCGGGTTGCTGACCGCCTGGGTGGTGACAGGGAAGCTGTACGGCACACGGTTCCCGATCGCCCAAACGGGGAGCGCCGGGACGGACAGTAGCGTGAGCCGTGCGGGCGCAGTGACGATGGCGGCCCGCCGAACGGCCGGCAAAGTTGGTGACCCGACGGGGTCGTCCGATGTGGCTAACCAGTGAGCGCCTTTTCCGGCGTGAGCCAATGGCTCGTCTAGCGAGCGGGCGCCGAGGGTGGTGGAGCCGGGAAAAAAGCAGTAGTCGGTTCGGCTGGTGCCAGGCGGATGGTCTCACCAGGCCGGATCTCCACCGTCGCCTTGGTCCCGACGGCGGCATGGACGCAACCGCGCGTGGCGCTGTGACCTTCCCTACAGTCGTGCTCGAGAGCCAGGGACCGGTAATCAGGGAAGACGGCGCTCAGGTCGATCTCAAAGGTGCGCTTCGATGGGGCGAGGTTCTCTAGAAAGAACGCACGGCCATCGAAGCGGTACGACAGCTGGTAAGCGCTCTGCCCGAGTATTACGGATCCGGTACCGACGATCCGGGGGGCGATGAGGAGGTCGGCGTCGATGCTAGAGCGCACCCCGAGGAACTCGTTGATCATCACCCATGAGAAAACGCAGGGATACTCGTAGTAATGTGCGGCGCCGTGCCACGGCGACCCGTCGACGTAATAAATGTGGTCCACGTCATAGCGTTCGCCCATTATGTAGCCGTCTTCGGCTCCTTGTTGCGCTACTCGATCGAGTTGGTCACGGAGCACGCCCCCGTCCCGCCGCCAGGACCAAAAGGCGGCGTCCCAGCACCAGTACCGTCCGGCCGCGCACAGGTCGTACGGGCCTCCGTCGCCGATCTCGTTGTCGGTGTAATCAGCTATCCGGGTGGCTAGGAACGTCGGGAAGCGTTGGAACTCGTTGAACTCACGATCGATGAGCGCCAGGACGCGCTCGGTCTGGGCCGCGCTGGCCAAGCCGAACATCGCTGGCAGCACGTTGGCCAGCAGGTGGACGTGGTCGTGGACAATCCCCGCCCGGTCCACCCAGTCGACGAACCGCTCGTTCCCGTCGTCCCAGTGCCCGACCGGGACCGAGGCGCGGATGGCCCCGGCGAGGCAGTCGCTTCGTTCGCGGTAGCCGGCGGCGCGGTCGCCACGACCCAGGAGGTCCTCAAGTTGTGCAAGGAGCTCGAACGAGTTCGCCGCCAACGCCGAGGCCATCGTCTCCCGGCCGTCCTTGATCACCTGGTCCTCGTAATAGACGTCCGACCACAGGCGGCCGAGCGGATCCATGCAGTTTACGATCCAGGAGGCGGCCCCCTCGATGTCCTCAATGTTCGCTCTCAGCCAGGTGAGGTCTTTGGTCCGCGCGATGTAAAGCCAGATCGACTCGAGCACCTCAACGTTGCCGGTGACCAGGAACATGGCCGCGTTGGCCGTCCCGTCGAGGCTGCTTCGTCGCACGTGGTACTCGCGGTCGCCGTTCGGCTGGACAGCGCAAGGGTCACGCCAGAGCTGTTGCGGGTCCTCGCGCATCAGACGCAACTGCAACTCGATCATGCGCCGAGCGATATGTAGGTCGGTGCGACTGCCCCACGCCAAGCGGCCTTTGACCTGGAATTCGTGGTCAACGTCGGGGTAGGTGCCCATGTACTTCTCGGCCAGTGTGCTGACGACGTAACCGCTTGACTCCGGGTAAGTGGCGGCGACCGTGCGCTCCACGACGCACGGAAGCATCGTGCCCCAGTAAAACCCAGCCAGTGCGTCGACGAGCGGCTTGGCGCCGGGAAGGTCGACCGCGAACTCGCTCCCGTCGACGTCGGCATGCGGGCGGGCATGGTACGCCGTCAGGCTGGCAATGGTCGCCTGGACGACGACGTGGGATCCCTCCCCGTCCAAACGGACGTCGATAGTGCCCTCCCCGCGAACGAGCCAGGCCGGTTCTGTCGACGTAGGCGAACTCGGCAGCACCCAGCACGCGTTGGAACCGGTCAACCTCTGCTGGGCCTCGTTCCCGGGCAGCACATGGAGGTCGTCCGATGTATCCAGGACGAACACCGGGCCACTCGGGAACAACAACTCGATTGACTTGCCGAGGGACGGCGCAAGCGCAGTCCAGGTCCGGCCGTCGATGCGAACCAGGGTGCTCACAGTGTACGGGAGTGATGGATGCTCAATTGCAGTCACCGGTGGTTTAGCTTCCTTGTTCCTATTTGTCCCCCTCTGTGCGTCGAGGCAGGACAACCCTACGATTTCGGCATTTCATAAAGGTAATCCACGGCTCCGCGCACCTCGCGGGCTCACTCGACCAAAAGCCGCCGGGTGGTCCGGAGGCTCTTTAAAAACTGGGAGTCTTATTGTCTTTCGCATCCCAAGTCATTGCGCATTCCTGGTTAACGCTCCCTTCGCTACGCGACTCTCTCGGACCGATGCCTTGACAAGCAGGCCCGTTCGCGCTAAGACTACTTGATCGTTCAAGGTAGCACTACCTGCTTGGGAGGGTTAAGAGCAACGCAGGTTTAGGCCGATCGCCGGGGGCGCGCCGGTTCTCTGCACTGGGGGCCTACCCGACAAGCACGCCGAGACAGGAAGGTGACGGATAGGGCGTCGACGTTCCATGCGTGGCGCGTCGTCGACCCCGCTGATTGCATTTTCGCTCAAACGCGACAGGGACCAGGCTGCGCTCGGTCATACAGCCGGCGGGGCGCAAGCCGACTTAGCAATGCGGCCATTTCAATTTGCCATGCTCAAGTTCAGGCCGCCAACTACTAGTGAAGACGGTAACCCACACTCGAAGGACGAGGCACTTTGCCGCTCCCGAAGGTCATCAAGGCTTGTGTGGCTCGCCTCGAATGGCCCGGCTTTGTGGCGCAGCTCAATTCCCGAAAGGACACCTGAGTCCAGAGAAAATACAAACCCAGAACAAATAATGGAGGAAAAAGGCATGTTGAACGTCCCAATTTCCTACGGCCCGAACGGACCGACGACCACCCCGAGAAGGGCGGGTGGGCGCAAGAGGCATCGGGCCGCACAGGCTCTCACCGCCGGCCTGGCGATGAGCTCCCTTGTGTTCGCTGGCAGCTCACTCCCGTGGGCTCAAGGCGCTTCGGCCTCGGGCACCTACCTCACTTTCAGCACCGGAGGACCGTGGGGAACGACCTGGTCCTACAACCCTTACGCGCCCGACTACCCTGGTAACCCCGCCAGCTACGCAACTATGCATTTGGCCCTCTGGGCCCCTCCAACGTTGACAGATTGGATCCCACAGCTGGCGTCGAGCTGGTCGTTAAACGGGCGCAACCTCACAGTCCAGCTGAGGTCGGGCGCCAAATGGCAGGACGGGCAAGCTGTCACCAGCACCGACCTGCTTGACACCGTCCTGCTCGACGGCACTAGCGGGGGGGCGGAGTGGTCCGCCATATCCGGCGTGAGCGCCCCTAACTCGTCGGAGGTTGTTTTTACCCTGCTGCCCGGTGAGCTCCTCGCATCCGCCGAAGCCGATATCCTCGACATCGCACCCGTCCCCTCGAGTGAGTACGGCCAGTTCGTGACCTCCAGCTTGGAGGCGGACGACGTCGCGTACTACAACGAAGAGCGCGCCAACCCAACAGCCGCCACGAAGATGTCCCAGTATGCCGCTATGGGCGCTGTTTTCAAGAAGCTGGCCGCGTACAACCCCGCAACGCTGGTCGGCAACGGGCCCTTCCAGCTCACCAGCATGACTGGACATGAAGTGGTGCTCCAAAAGTGGAGTGGTTTCTACGATGCTTCCCAGATCCACCCCGGTGGCATCGATTACTTGAACGGCACCAGCAATGACGTCATCTATGGCCCATTGCTCAGTGGCCAGCTGGACTTTTCTGACGTTTACATGCCACCGACCATTGCCAGCCGTTGGGCCAAGACCTCTGGCGCCCATACTGCGCTCGTCCCGTCGATCCCGTTCACGTTCGTTTTCAACAGCCACGCGGCACCACTCGACAATGTGGCCGTCCGCCAGGCTATTGCGTACGTGGTGAACAGGAAAAGCGTAATTGCGCTCACTTACGGGTCGACTTACGCCGGTGGGAGCGTCGAGGTCCACCCTGACGGCCTCGCTCCCCAAGTGGAGTCGCTCTACATGACACCGAGCCAGGTCGGCGCGCTCAATGCCTACCCGCTCGACCCGGCCAAGGCGGCAAAGTTGCTCGAGTCCGCTGGCATGACCGAGCGCGGTGGGGAATGGTACCTAGCGAACGGGAAGCAGTTTACGCTGACGATACAGGTAGGCGCTGGTGGTACTGACTCGGTCCAGAGCTCCGAAGTCGCCGGCGACGACCTGTCGACGTTCGGTATTAAGACAAGCGTTGACGCGGAGTCCAATGCGCTGGTCGGCAGTAATTTCCACTCGGGGGCTTTCCAGATCATGCAGCAAGACGTTTGGACAGAGAACCCGATCGGAGAGTTCGACTACCTCCTGGGCACTTCTAACAACTTCACTTCCCTGGGCAGCTACGCCGGCCAACGTGGCGTTGGCTTCGGCCCCGATA
This sequence comes from Acidimicrobiales bacterium, assembly GCA_030039575.1. GTDB lineage: Bacteria > Actinomycetota > Acidimicrobiia > Acidimicrobiales > Palsa-688 > Fen-671. Next base: position 5,444 of record JASHVH010000113.1, read on the forward strand.
TCAACGTACCGGGCTTGGGTGTTGTCAACGTGCCCGTGACCTTGGACAAGGAGCTAGCCGCGACGGCTCCGGGTGCCCAGATGGATGCCTTGACCGCAGCCTGGGCCAAGGTGATAAACGAGCAGATGCCCTACCTCCAGTACGGTAACAAGGTGTACCAGTTCACGTACTCGAGCCAAAGGTTCAGCGACTGGCCACCCTCCAGCAACGAGGTTTGGGCCGTCGTGGCCAACACCGAAGGACCTGGCATGCTGTTGGCTATGGAGGACGGCTACATCCGCCCGAAGGGCTAGTCGTACGCGCATAATAAGAAATGACCGCGGTCAACGCTCAGCCTGGGCCGGCGCCCCGGATGCCCTGCACCCTGCATCCGGGGCGCCTTGGCCTGGGCTTAGCGGGCCACGAACCGGGCCGGAAGCGGCTATGAGCGCTCAAAGGAGCCTTTGACCGATGGCGGCCTACGTCGCCAAGCGGCTTCTCATGGCGCTTGTGGTGATTATTGTCGTGATGTCGTTATCGTTCTTCATGGTCCGCTTGATGCCCGGGAGCCCGATGTCGGCGCTGGAGGCCCAACTAGAGCAGCAGGGTGGTTTGACGCCGCAACAGATCCAACAGAAGGTGAACATCATCTACGGCCTAACACCCAAAGGACCGTTGCTCCCTCAGTACTTCAGCTACATGGGCCACGCCTTCGAGGGCAACCTGGGCAGGTCGATCACAAATCCAGGTGAGACGGTTATGCACGTTCTGGCGGGGGCGTTGCCGTGGACCATCTTCGCCGTCGGCGTTGCCCTTATCATTAGCTTTCTGTTGGGAATAGCCATCGGTTCTCTCATGGCCGCCTTCCCGGACAGTTGGTTCGCGAAGTTCACCACGTTTGTCGTCTCGCTCCTGAGCGCTATCCCGAACTACCTGGTCGCGATCGTTCTGCTGTACTTGCTAGCCGACACTTACCAGATCTTCCCTCTGGGCGGTGCCTACTCTGCGAGTGTGAAACCCGGTTTCAACTTGCCATTTATCGGGAGCGTCTTTTCTCATGGCGCTCTGCCTATTGCCGCGTACGTGATCACCTCTTTCGGGGGCTGGGCGCTAGCCATGAAGGGCACAGCGGTCTCGGTGCTCGGTTCGGAGTACGTAAGGGCGGCCCAGGCAGGAGGCCTTAGCAGCAGGCGGATTGCACAGTCTTACGTCGGGCGGAACTCGATGCTGCCCCAGGTCACATCGTTAGCGCTGTCAATTGGCTTCTTGTTTGGAGGCTCGGTGTTCATCGAGACGTACTTCACCTACCCCGGCCTCGGTTACTACCTCATCCAAGCTGTGGACAACCGCGACTATTCGTTGATGATGGGCTGCTTCTTACTCATCGCCGTCGCCGTTGTGCTTAGCAACCTGGCCGTCGACCTGCTCTACCCCCTGGTCGACCCACGCATCGCCAGCCCCGCGGCGTCCAGACGACTCGACAAAACAACTGACGATGGCGCTCGGCCCGTCGTGGTTGAGGGCTCTGCGGCCGCATGAAAGAGGCGTTCATCAGGTCGCGGGAGTTCCTGAGGGACCTCTGGCGTATCTCGCGTTCGGATAAAGGGGCGATGGCCGGGGGCCTGATCGTGCTCGGCTATTGCACGGTCGCTATCATCGGGCCGTCCATCTCACACGTCAGCACCAACCTCACGGGCGCCACCCCTTACCTGGGGCCGTCGCTCAGGTACCCGTTGGGGACTGACTCTCTCGGCCAGAGCGTCCTATCGCAGCTGATCGTCGGGACAAGGCCGGTCATCGAAGTGGGCTTCCTGACAGCCATCATTACGGTCTCCGTCGGCGTCGTAGTCGGCCTCGTCAGCGGGTACGTGGGCGGGGTGGCCGACAGCGCCATCATGCGGGTGACCGACGTGTTCCTGACGCTGCCGGGACTGCCGCTGGTCATAGTGATCGCTGCTATTGTCCACACCAGCAACCCGTTCGTACTGGCGGTGATACTTTCGCTTACCGGGTGGGCCGGGCTGGCTAGAGCCGTCAGGTCGCAGGCCTTGAGCCTGCGTGGGAGCGATTTCGTCGAGGCGGCAAAAATGCAGGGCTTGCCGCTAAGTAACATCGTCGGTCGGCAGCTGCTGCCGAACGTCGGCCCGTACGTAGCGATCCACTTCCTGCTTGCCGTCACCGGCGCCATATACGCGGAGGTGGGCTTGTTCCTTCTCGGCATCGCGCCGATAAGCGGGACCAACTGGGGCCTCATGATCAATTCGGCCATGTCCAATGGGGCGCTCTACACCACCAAGAGCGAACTGAGCCTCTTCGCCCCTATGGCCGCCATCGTTATCCTCCAAGTGTCCTTGGTGTTTTTTTCGAGAGCACTTGACCGGGTCTTCAACCCCAGGCTCAGGGTGCAATGACGCTGAACGGTGCGGTGTCAACCGAAGAACCTTCTCAGCGAGCGGCGAGCTCTGAACGCAAGACCGTCGTGGAGGTCGAAGACCTTACGGTCAGCTTCGGCCAAGGCAGGGGTTCGGTCCGGGCCGTAGACCAGGTCAGCCTCGCAGTCCACGCCGGCGATATCTGCGCGATCGTGGGTGAATCTGGTTGCGGTAAGTCAACCTTGGCGTACGCCTTGCTGGACATCGTCCCACCCCCCGGACGAGTCACCGGAGGAGAAGTCCGTTTCAAGGACCGTAGCTACTCAAAAATGTCGAAGCAGGAGCTGGACGACCTCCGCGGCGCCCAGATCTCGATGGTCTTCCAGGCGGCCATGAACGCCTTCAACCCCGTCATCACCGTTGGCACCCAAGTGATGCACCGCCTCCAGGCCCATCGAGAAGCCTTCGCCAGCCCGGCCGAGGGGAGAGCCTATTTTGAGCATTTGCTAAACCTGGTGCGCCTTCCACCCAAGCGAGTGTGGCCGGCCTACGAGAGCCAGCTGTCGGGAGGGATGAAGCAGCGCGTCGCGATCGCCCTGGCCCTTTTGCTGAGGCCATCGGTCGTTGTGCTCGACGAGCCGACCACGGCGCTAGACGTCCTCAACCAGCGCCTGATCCTCGAAATACTGAAGGACCTGCACCGTAACCTCGGTCTCACTATTATCTTTGTGACCCACGACTTGGCGGTCGTGGCCGAGCTGGCGTCACGGGTCGCAGTCATGTACGCCGGCCGCCTCGTCGAGTCGGGGACGGTCAAGGAAATATTCTCAGCAGAGCGCCGGCACCCATACGTGACCGCGCTGATCGGTTCCATCCCTACCGTGCTCGACAGCGGACTACATATCTCGCCGATCCCCGGCCAAGTCCCCAACCTCGCCCAGCTGCCCCCGGGTTGCCGCTTCGCCCCGCGTTGCCCCCTGGCCCGGCCGCTCTGCACCCAGGCCGAGCCGCCCCTATTGGGGGACGAGCATCACCACGCGGTTGCTTGTCATGTCGTGAACGAGCATTTGCAGGTCATCGAGCCGGACGAAGGTACGGCCGGTCGATGAGCCTTCTCGAAGTCGCCGATGTCACCCACCGTTATGCGGGCACCAAAGCCGCACCTGCGCTCAACCAGGTCAGTGTGTCTGTGAGCCGGGGCGAGGTCGTTGCCGTCGTCGGCGAGTCGGGTTGTGGCAAGACGACGCTTGGAAAGTTGGTGGCCGGGTTCGTCAGGCCGACCACAGGTTCGGTGCGCTTCGAAGGCAGGGACATTTGGTCGCTCAAAGGCAAGGACTACAAAACCTGGCGGCGGTCAGTACAGATGGTGCACCAGGACCCGTACAGTTCCCTGAACCCCGGGCTCACCATCGCCGGTACCCTCCGGCCCGCGCTGCTGCGTCACAGGCTGGTGGGACGGCGCGGCGTCCAAGACGAAATGCTGCGAATCCTGGCGCTGGTGGGCCTGGACGCCACCCCTGCCTTCTTGCGTCGCTACCCTCACCAGCTTTCAGGCGGCCAGCGTCAGCGGGTTGCCATCGCTCGAGCGATGAGCCTCAGGCCTCGTCTGATCGTCGCAGACGAGGTGACGAGCATGCTCGACGTGTCTTTGCGGGTGGCGATACTGGACCTGCTCCTGTCTTTCCGCAAGGGCGACGCCATCGACGACATGATCACCTATCTCTTCATCAGCCACGATTTCGGCGTGGTGCGCTACTTTTCTCGAGGTGGGCGGATAATCGTAATGTTCTACGGAGTGCTTGTCGAAGAGGGCCCAACCGAGGACGTGATCTCCCACCCGTGCCACCCGTACACGTACCTTCTGCTCGAAGCTATCCCGGTCCCGGACCCCGATGTCGCGGAGCGCCGTGCAGCCCCCGCGAGCTTAGTGGAGCAGTCCGAAGGCCAGCCTTCGTTGACCGGTTGTGTGTTCTCTAACCGCTGCCCCTTGGCGCAGGCGAAATGCCACGCCTCACAGCCCCCGCTCACAGACGTGGGCGGCGCCCACCTGACAGCCTGCTTTTTCCCCGAGCGCATACCTGCCGTAACCCACCTCGTCGAAGGTATCAACCAACGGTGATGAGCACATCGGCGCGCCTGCTCGCCCGGGTTGGGCTCGGGATGCTGGTCTTGTCGCTGTTGGTCAGGCTGTCGAGCCTGTCCAAAGCCAACGCCGCAGGCGACGACCTGGCTATCGCTGTCAGCATTTGCTGCGTCGTAATGGGGTTCGCCTTTTCCCGCTTCGGTCGCGGATAGAGGCCGGGATGCGAGCCAGTCAACCGCCATTGCCGCTATTTCGCTCTTTGGCCCGCCAATATCCTCTGGTTGTCGGGGAGTGTTTATGCGGACATCGCACGCAGGGCTAAAAGGTGGTATGAAATGAGCCAAACGACCCGCGTCGAAGTGAAACTGGAAGACGCTGTCGCCAGCCTGGTCGTCAACGGCGGGCAAATCGTGACGGTCGAGACGTTCCAAAAGGATGGTGTGGACATCCTGTCGTGTGTGCTTGTCCCGGGCACCCCCGGCGCCACTTTTGACGCCAGGCTCCGCCTGCCGTGCCTCGGTGTGACAAGCTTGTGGTCGCCCCGCAACGACACTCGCGCCTTGGTCCCGCAAGGGTATGGACCATGGCTGGTGAGCGATGCCACGAGCCAAGCGCCCGTCGTCGCCTTCCTGGACCGCCGTGGCTGGGTCTCGGTCCTGGTAGCGGCGTCCGAGGTACGCCATCGTGTTGCCATCGACGCTGGCGTCGACGACCACACGGTTGCCAGTGACCTTGTGGTCGATGTCCGTTTTGACTTGCCCTCCGCCGAGGACACACCCGTCGAAGTATGCCTGCGCCTGGACCGCCGATCGCTGCCGCTGGCGGCGAGCCTGGCGGACGTGGCGAAGTGGTGGCAGGGCTTCGTCGGCCGGTCGCCTGCCATTGGCGGTGAAGCGGCGCGGCGACCGGTTTGCTCGACGTGGTACAGCCACTACCAAACTGTGGACGCCCGTACAGCCGAGGTGCAGGCTCGCCACGCCGCTGCCCTGGGCTTCGGCACTCTCATCGTGGACGACGGGTGGCAGACACATGACACGGGCCGCGACTATTCGTTCTGCGGCGACTGGGAACCAGAGCCCCTGAAATTCCCCGATATGCGGGCACACATCGACCGGGTCCACGCAGCCGGAGTGCGCTACATGCTCTGGTTGGCCCCGCCACTGCTCGGACGAAAAAGTGCTGCCTGGGAAAAGTTTTCTCAGCGGACGCTCACGTTCAACGAGCGTCTGGGGGCGGGTATCCTCGACCTCCGCGAACCCGACGTCCGGGAGTACCTCACCGAGCGCTGCGCTCGACCGGTCGTCGAGTGGGGCGCTGATGGGCTGAAGCTCGACTTCCTCGATTCTGTGACCTGGCACTCGGATGCCGCGCCGTCGCGGGACGCCGATTGCCAGACTGTGGCCGAGGGCCTCGTCCGTCTCCTTGACGGTATCGACCGGGAAGCACGAGGCGCCCGTCCGGACCTGCTCGTCGAGTTCCGCCAGAGCTACATCGGCCCTGCCCTTTCGCCATACGGCAACTTGTTGCGGGCGTCAGACTGTCCGTACGACACGATAGAGAACCATGTCCGCACGCTGGACCTACGACTGCTGGCCAGGGGCCGGACGCCACACTCAGACCCCTTAGTCTGGCATCCCGATGCAGAAGATAGCGAAGTGGCATGCCAACTGATGAGCGCTATGTTCAGCGTCCCCCAGGTTTCGGTGCGCCTCGACCAGCTCTCAGACGCGCACCGGTCGGTCCTGCGGACGTGGCTCGAATTCTTTGGCGCTTGGAGCGATGTGCTCCTTGACGGCCAGATTTCGGCCTCCCACCCCGAAAGGCGGTACCCCGTCGTTTCAGCCGTCCTGGGTGAGCGCGTGGCTGTTGGTTACTACACCGACGCAGTGGGCGTCCTTGAAATGCCGCGCGATGTGAACGAGGTCGCCATCTGGAACGGCGGCGACGGCGAGCGCGTGGTCATCGACCTGGCTGAACCGCTAGGGAACTTCCATTGCCGGACCTTCGCGCCCAGCGGTGAAGTGATAGCGGTCGACGAACTGAAGCTGGGCCAGGGCTTGAGCGCGCTGGAGCTTTCGCCCGGGTGCCGCCTGATGCTGGGTCGGCCGTGACGGGCGGCCCCGTTGACAGGAGGGACGGCACCAGGCTGTTGCGGTCCCCCCGCCGCAGTGGCATCGTCGAGGTCGCCCGAATGGCAGGGGTCTCCCGGCAAACCGTCTCCAATGTGATAAACGACAGAGCCGGCTACAACGAGGCCACCCGCAAGCGGGTCGAAAAGGCGATCAAGGCGCTCGGCTACCGACCGGACCGGGCCGCGCGCAGCCTTCGCTCACGACGCACAATGCAACTCGCTTACCACGTCCCGCTGGAGGATCTCGACCCGCTCAATCACCCTTTCGCTGTTGGCTTCCTTCAGGCCCTCATACTGGCGGCCGACGCCAAGAGGTACCACATTCTCACTTTCACCGCCGCTCCAAATGAGTTGGGGCCCTTCGAGGATCTCGTGGCAATGCGGGTAGCCGACGGTTTTGTGTTGTCGAACTCAGCGGTCGATGACCCGAGGGCGAAGTTCTTGGCTGAGCGGCACGTCCCTTTCGTTTGCATGGGCCGGCTTGCCCCTCACCTCCCTCAGTCCTGGGTCGACGTCGACAACGCCGGCGGCGTCGCGTCGATGGTGGACTACCTCGTAAAGCAGGGTCACACAGACTTTGCGTACGTCGGGTATGGCGGCGCGAACTACTGGGACATCGAGCGAGAGGAGGGCTTTCGCCTCGGCCTGCACCGTAACGGGATATCGCCGACCGCCCGTTCCATCGTAAGAGTCAACGGCGGCGACCTGCATTCTTCTATATCGCGTTTGCTGCAACGCCCTGCCCGCCCCCGCACTGTGGTTACGGGCAGCGACCTGATCGCTAGCGTTGCTTTCGGGGTCGCCTACATGTGCGGTCTAGCACCTGGCCGTGACCTCGCCATCACAGGCTTCGACGGGACCTGGCTACACAATCTCTTCGAACCGCCGCTGACAACGGTGCGTATTCCTCTTGCGGCAATTGCGACCGCGCTGGTCGTGCGTTGCCTGGAAGAGATCGAAGATGGGCCTGTCGAAAGGCCAGGCTTGATCGTGCCGACTGAGATCTTCGCCGGTTCAAGCGCTTAAGTAATCTTGAGGCCGAAAATCCCTCCTACGCTGGCGGGGTGACGGTCGGCGCCGGCGGCAGGGTCACTGCCACCGGACAATTGCGTGATCGTCAGCGGCTCCGAGAGCGGGCAACCCTCGGAGGTTCGTTGCCGCGCCGGGCACCCAGGTCAAATGCGGGGGGGCGGAGGGTGGAGGCGCCGCTGCCCCGGCACTGCGCGCCACCTGACCGGGAGCTCATCGTCGTTGGCCTTCGCCGCCGCTCCGGGTGCCGGTGAGGGCGGGAGCGGCACCCTCCCGGTCCTTTCAGCCTCGTCACGGGCCGCCACCCCGGGCGGCTCCGCCCAGTTGGTCGGCGACCGGGCCCACCTCGCCTCGCAGAACGGCGGGTAAGCGGCCCAGTGGGTCAGGTAGATCGCCTCCGGCGGTCGGGCGCCACGGATCAAGATGGCGGCGCCGGTGGGCAGGCTATGGGCACGGTCGACCGGGAGCCTGGGCTGGAGCCGGGAGGAGTACGTCATGTTGGCGGCCGGCCGGGGTGACCACCAGGCCGAAGTGTTGACGGAGCGGACGGCCACGTCACCTTGGCCCGCCAGCCGCGACACCGTCTCCAGCGTGCGTATGTCGCCTATGCCCGGGAACAGCACCTTGCTCCCGAACAACGAAAAGAACCCGTCGGCAGCGACCCCCCACCGGGCCCTGGCCTGAGACAGATCCTGCAAGCAGGCCATTGTGAGGAGACCCTGACCGCCCCCTTCGCTCACCATAGCGGGGAGGTCGGGGAGAGGGGCGACGTTGGCCACCTCATCGAGCACCAGGGCCACGGGCAACCGAAGCAGCCCCTCGGCCGCCGCCCGGTACGTAGCCGCCCGCACCTGCTCGAGGAAGGCTACGACCACGGGCGCCATCAACGCCTGGTAGCGGGCCGGGGCGCACACATAAATGGTGTCGGCACCGCTTGGGAACCGGGCGGGGTCGAAGTTCGGCCGCTCAGCCAGCCGCAGCGCCCGAGCCGAGCGGTAGGCGGCCAGGGCCCCGGCCGTGGTCGAGAAGATCCCGCTGCGTTCTCGCTCTTCTGTACCGGCAATGCCGGCCAGCACGTCGAGGGCCACATCGGCTCCCTCTTTCCCCCTCGTGCCGAGCAGCGCCATCGGGGTGTGGAGGTCGTGGCGCAGTGCCCAGGTGTGTACCTCTCGCATGCCGGCGTCAGCCACCGCGGCGGCGTGGAGCAGGGGCGCGAGGAGCGCTTCGGCCCGCTCCGTCCAATGGGCGCTGTCTCCGTAAATCCCTTGCGGCCGGGCCGCCGCGGTCATGACCCTTGCGGTCACCAGCGCCTCCTCCCAAGAAAGGGCGGCCGCCACCGGTGACCACCTGATCAAGTTGGCTCCCGCAGGGGCGTCAATTGTCCCGGTCGGGTCCAGTAGCCAACAACGCCCGAGCTGCGACCGGTTGGCGATGGTGGCCTGGAGCACATCAGGTTTGGTCGAGGTGACCAGGACCGGGCCTGGGGCGGCGAGCACGTTCGGTACTACGAGAGTGGAGGTTTTGCCAGAGCGAGGCGGGCCGAGGACGAGGA
>JASHVH010000114.1 GCA_030039575.1 Acidimicrobiales bacterium
AGGGCGACCATGCGCGACTCTTCGAGCCGGGCGGCATCGCCCGCCAACACGTCGGCCGCGGTCCCGGCCAGGGCCGGGCCCCGCCACAGCGCCAAGGCCTCGCCCAAGCGCCGCGAGAGCTCGGCCGCCCCGCCGTCTGAGCCGGCCGTGAGGGCCTCGAAGCGGTCGAGGTCGAGCTCGCCCGGGCCGACTTCCAGCACGTACCCGGAGGCCACGCTGCGCAGCAGGTCCTTCCGGCCCGAGGCGGCGGCGAGCTTCTTGCGCAGTTTTGACACTTGCACTTGCAACGCGTTGGTGGCCGTGGCCGGGGGCTCTTCGCCCCAAAGGGCGTCAACCAGCCGGGCCGGTGACACGGCCCGGTTGGCGTTGAGGACCAGCACGGCCAGCAGGGCCCGCTCGCGTTGGCCGCTGAGCACGAGGGGGCTGTCGTCGTCGCCGACGACCTCGAGCGGTCCGAGCAAGCAGTACCGCATTCCCCTCCTCTGACCCAGCTGATCTTACGAGCGCCGCGACTTGGGCCCGGCCTTACCGGGCAGCTGTCGCGTCAGCGGTTCATAAGTGCGCCATAAGCCCACCATAAGCGGCCAGGCGCAACGTGGGCACAGCAACCGGTAAACGACCGGCCCGACCAGAGGAGCAACCATGAACCGCTTCGTTGCTGTGCGCAGCACCAAGAAAACCGTCTTGCGACGGGCAATTATGTCAGCCTCGGTGGCAGGGCTCGCCACAGCCGTGCTGGCAATGCCTGCGGTCGCGGCCGTACCCCCCCCAGGCGGCGGCTGGCCTGTCTGCGAGCGCGCCGTGGGGGCCGCGGCGGCTTCCGAGGTCAAGGCCTCCAACCCCGACGCTTTGAAGGTCCTCGTCGGTGAGAGGAGGACGGTTACCCCGGCCAATAGCCCGCAGGCAGACCCTAAGAAGGCGGCGGTGGGTGGCGACTGGGCCGCGGCGGCTTCCGAGGTCAAGGCGTCCAACCCCGACGCTTTGAAGGTCCTCGTCGGTGAGAGGAGGACGGTTACCCCGGCCAAGAGCCCCCAGGCAGACCCCAAGAAGGCGAAGGAAGTCTTGCGAGCCGGGAACTGCTGAGGGACGCTCGTCAACGGGGCGCCAGAGCATGGAGCCCACTCGACGCCGAGTGGGCTCGCACCGATTAACCGTTATCGGGTCGGCAATTTCAGATTGGTACAATAACGCATACCGACGTTGAAGTGACCGGCAGAAGGCGCCAGGCTCTATCGCCCCGACTGGGTAAATCCTGGTGGTCGTTGACGTTGTGCCAAGGCTGGCGGGGCATGGCAGTGGAACGGGCCGAGATGAGGCAGATTGTCCAAGGAGCCTTGCTCGTGCTGCCGAGCTAGTGGGTCAATCCGACGTTCGAGGCCCGATCACCCGGCTCGGCAGGTTCTACGTGGCGCCCCAAACCGGGTTGTGAATAGCCCGGACGGACCGACGTCCTTTGGGTAGAGGCCATATGCCGTGGCCCCGGAAGAGATGCCCCAATGCCCGCTCGAAACGTCAAATCAGCTTGTCAACTCACAAAACCCTGAACGCCCCCCACCGAACGCCTCTTCAGCAGTCGCTCGATCTGGGTGCACCGAGGGCGGAAAAGGGCCTGGTGAAGACGAGCCGGACGACGACGCCAAGGACGCGGGTTAACAAGCCCACGCCTGTGGCTGATGAGCAGCAAACGACGCCGTGCGCGGGGGACGGTACACCCGTCGCCGAGAGCCTCCAATGCGAAAGTAGCCGCCAGGCCGAGGAGCAGCCTGCAACCCTAAGCCCGGCAACTTCCGTCCGGCACATCCCAGCGTCCGCACTGCAAAACTCGGCGAATGCCCTCGGGATTGGCGCCACCCTTCCCGCCTTCGCTCCTCGGCCCACCGACGTACCGTTGGCCGAGAGGGTCGCTCTTAGTGTTGAGGAGGCCGGTGCACTGCTTGGGATTTCCCGTGATCTTGCCTACGACTTGGTGGCGCGTGGAGAGTTGCCGTCCGTCCGGCTCGGCCGGCGGCTGGTGGTGCCACGTCGCGCCCTCGAGGGAACGCTGGACCGGCTCTCGCAAGCGGAATAAAGGTCGGTCATCGCCTTCCCCATCGCTACTGCCGCTTCCCGGTCCGCGGTGTCGAGGAAGTGAGCGTAGGTCCGGAGTGTGATGCCCGGGTTCGCGTGGCCAAGGCGACCAGCAATCGTGCGTACGCCAACTCCTTGTCCAGCCAGTGTGGTGGCGGAGAAATGGCGAAGGGCATGGAACGTCACGTGAGGAAGGTTGAGCTTGTCTCGAAGCCAGACAAATGCCCCGCTTACCCGGTCGGGCCGGTACGGCCTCGAGGCGTCAAGCTCCTGGGACCAGATGTAGGAGGAGGCTCCAAGGGTTCTACCGGCGGCCAGTGCGCGCTCTTCCATCAGTTTCCGGTGCTGGCGGAGCACGTCCACCGTCGAGGGGTCGAGCGCGATCCGGCGCGCCTGGTGCGTCTTGGTGTCCTTCTCAGCCACGACCTTGCCGGCATCCGAGATGGAACGCGCGATCGTGAGAGTGGCCAGGTCCATGTCGAGGTCGCCCCACCGCAAGCCGCACAGTTCCCCGCGGCGGGCCCCGGTCGTGGCCCCGACGTAGATCAGGCTGCGCAGGTCAGGGTTGGTGTCGCATGCCTCTAATAGGCTCCCGAGTTCGCCCGTCGTCGGGGGATGAATTTCCCTTCCTCGGAGCCCGGGCGGCGAGGCCCGGTCCGCGGGGTTGCGGTCGAGCCACCCCCACTTCAGTGCCTGGTTGAACGCCGCCGAGAGAATGGCGTGGCTTTTGCGGATTGTGAGAGGGGACAGGCCAGTTTTGGCGAGGTCCGTATAGAAGCGGTCGACCTCAGCCGGGCCAAGCTTGGCTATGGCAATAGAGCCGAGGCGGGGCTTGATGTTTGCCTCGATCGCCGAGCGGTAACGCACCAGCGTCGACATGGCCCGGCCCTGGCCCTCGATGTGGGCGAGCCACCGGTCGAGCAGCTCAGCGACCGTATGCCGGCCGGCCTGGGCCTGGTGCCCACCTCGCGCGACTTCGGCCACCAGTTGCGCGGCGACACGTTCCGCGGCCCGCTTGCCGCCCCGAACCTCACGAGAAACGTAGCGAGGCCGTCCATTTTCGGGTTTGCGGCCGACCAGTACCCGCACCTGCCAACGGTCCGGGCCTCGCTGCCTGATGCTGCCGCGCACGCCGCGAATCGTACACCGTTCTATGGACCAAATATGGACCAACCGCCGTTTTGAGACCCTTTAGAGACACCCCTCGGGCGACCCGAAAAGGGCCTCTGACCAGCGGAGGGAGTGGGATTTGAACCCACGGGGAGCTTGCACTCCCAAGGCTTTTCAAGAGCCTCGCATTCGTCCGCTCTGCCACCCCTCCATGTGATGCGAGCCGATCTTACCGGCGCCGCCTTGAGAGCCGAGCGCCGGGCTCCCCGGAGGGCAGCAGCCAGGGCACCGGTGCCCTTCCGACGTTGAGTCCGTGCGTTCCTGGGGCTGAAAAGGTGTACTGGGGCTCAAGAAATGATCGCAACAACAGTTTCCAGCCCCAAAAAGGGCCGGCGCAGACGTGGCACCGGGCCGCCGAGTCAGCTGGCGCCCGGCACTACCGGCAAGCCAAGCCCACCTTGGCCATCTTCGCCG
>JASHVH010000011.1 GCA_030039575.1 Acidimicrobiales bacterium
CCGCTTGCTGCCCCCACCCCTGGAGGTGCTCGGGGACGTCGTCATCGCCCACATATACCACATGCCGGACACCGATTTTGCGGGATCGCTACACGAGTGCAACGTAATGTTCGGGGCACGGTACGCGGGCCGGGGCGAAATTGTCGAGGGCGGTTATTCGATGGGCCTATACCTCGACTCGGACGTCGGTATCGCGCATGGCCGCGAGGTCCACGGCCAACCCAAGAAACTGGCCTCGTTGAAGCTGGAAACCCGAGGCGACCTCATTGTCGGCGTGGTCGAGCGCAACGAGATCGCCATCCTGACCGCCACCCTCCCGTACAAGCAGCGCGCTTGCGACCCGACTGATATGCGGCAATATTTCGACTTCACCCGCAATATCAACTACAAAGTGATCCCGCACATTGACGGCACGCCGGCCATCCGCCAGCTCACGGCCCGCCAATTGACGGACGTCGAGATCATGGAATGCTGGACAGGCCCAAGTACTGTCGAGCTGCGGCCCAACGCCCAGGCCCCGGTGTGGCGGTTACGGGTGGTGGAAGCATTGGCAGGATATTTTTGGCGGGCGAACTTCACCCTCGTGCCCGGGACCGTCCTGCACGATTACCTGGCAACCGGTCATGCCTAAGGCGTAAAGGGCATGAGACTCGTGGTCCTCGACGCCGGGTTCGGCGAGATCGGCGTCGAATCGGCGGCTGCAGCGCCCTTTGGGGCTTCTGTGCACGACGCCAGCGACCGGTCATGGGACGACGCGGTAGCAGCCGCGGCGACGGCGGATGGGGCCATGGTGCGGTATACACGTGTGGACGCATCCGTATTCGACCGCTGCCCCACGTGGCGGGTCCTCGGTCGGTATGGAGTAGGGGTCGACAACATCGACGTCGGGGCGGCCAGCGAACGTGGCATCGCCGTCATCAACGTGCCTGACTATTGCACTGAGGAGGTCGCCTTGCATGCCGCGGCCTTGATACTCGCCAGTTGGCGCCGGCTGGTCGCCGCCAGCAACCTCGTGCGCACAGGTCAGTGGGACGACTGGCAACAGCTACGTCCGGTGCGGCGTCTCTCTCTCGCGACGTTGGGCCTGGTCGGAGTGGGGCTAATAGGCTCCGAAGTGGCCCGCCTGATGCGCCCATTTTTCGCCCACTTGATCGCGTACGACCCCGTGGCTCAGGTGCCCGCCGGTTGCGAGCCGGCGACCCTGGACGAGGTATTTACGGGGGCCGACGTGGTCTCGTTGCATTGCCCACTCACGCCTGAAACTACCGGGCTCGTTAACGAGAACAGGTTGTCCGCCATGAAAGAAGGGGCGCTTCTGGTCAACGTTTCGCGGGGAGGCCTCGTCGATACCACTGCACTTGCGGCCGGGTTGCGGCGCGGGCAACCGGCGGCCGCAGCACTGGACGTGTTGCCAAAGGAGCCGCCCGCAGCCGACGAAGCTCTCCTGAGCGCGCCAAATCTGTTGTGCACCAACCACGTCGCCTGGTACTCGGACGAATCGCTGGTGCGCTTACTGCACCTGGTGAGCGAGCGCTGTGCCGCTTACCTGGCGGGCGCACCGGTGCCGACCATCGTGAACCGCGGTGCCATGGTAAACCGCCAATCCATTGAAGGGAGATAAGGACAATGGACGCTCTTTTCGACCTCACCGGGCGAGTCGCCGTGGTTACCGGCGCGGGGGGAGGCCTGGGTACGGCGATCTGTGGCGGCCTCGCCGCCCATGGGGCCGACGTAGCTCTGATCGATATCGAAGCGGGAACTCTGGCAGCCTCAGCTGGCGGTGTGACCGATGCAGGCCGCCAGGCGCTCGCGCTCAAGTACGACGTCTCCGATGAGACCGCCACGGCTCAAGCGTTCGCGGACGTGGACGCCGCCTTCGGCCGGGTCGACATCCTGGTCAACCTGGCCTACACCCCGACGTTCGGTTTTCCCGAGACCCTGTCGCTGGCTGATTGGGACAAGGCGTTCCGGGTCAACGTGACCAGCTATTTTCTCACCTGTCGAGAGGCGGGCCGGCGCATGATCGCTCAGGGACGGGGCGGAGCGATCGTCAATATGTCCTCCATCGGGGGCACGTCTGCTTGCGGGCGCGGTTCGTACCCCTACAGCGTGAGCAAAGGGGGGATAGTCATGTTGACCAAGGAACTGGCCATCGAATGGGCTAAACACGGGATACGGGTAAACGCCATCCAGCCCTGCCAGTTCCTGACTCCGGGGCTCAGGCACCGCCTTGACAACCCGGAGCTGCCATCGATCCGGGAGAAGTTCCTTTCAGGTATACCGCTCAACCGCCTGGGTGAGCCGGAGGAAATGATCGGCCCGGTAGTATTCCTGGTTTCGGACGCGGCCTCGATGGTCACCGGCGCCCTCCTGCCGGTAGACGGCGGCAACCTGGCCCTCAACGCCGGCGGCACGAAGGACTGAGGGGGCCAAAACATGAATGTCCTTATCCTGGGCGGGACTCGTTTTGTAGGCGTGGTCCTGGCCCGCCGGCTCATCGATAGCGGGGCACGGGTCACGGTGCTCAACCGGGGTGTTACCGGTGATGCCCCCGCCGGCTGCGTGGCAATAACAGGTGACCGCGGCGCAGAAGACGGCTTGGCGGGGCTGGGCCAGTCCCGGTTCGACGCCGTGGTCGACATGTCAGCGTATTTCTCGGACTGGACTAAAAGAGCCGTGGAGGCGTTGGCGGGCCGGGTCGCTCACTACGTCTTCATCTCGAGCGGCGCCGTGTACCGTCCTTCGGCCGAGGTGCCCTGGCCCGAGTCGACGCCGTTCGGCCCTATGCCGGTCTGGGGCCAGTACGGGGTCGAAAAAGTGGCGTCCGAGAAGATGCTTTGGCGGGCCTACAGTGAGGGCCGTTTCGGCGTCACGTGTTTCCGGCTCCCGTTCATCCTGGGGCCGGGCAACTTTGCTGACCGGGAATCGTTCGCGTTCGGCCGGCTGGAGGCGCGGCGGCCGCTGCTGCTACCGGGTGGCGGGCGTGCCCTGAACCAGTTCGTGTACATCGACGATGTAGTGGAGGCATTGCTGGCCGTCCTGGAGCGTCCCGACGTGGCCGCAGGGTCGGCGTACAACTGTGCGTACGGGAAGGCGATAACCAACCGGGGCTGGGTCGAACTGTGCGCAGATGTGGCCGGGATCGAGCCTTGGTTGGTCGATATCGACGAAACCACGTTGGGCGTGGCCATGAGCTCCGTGGACCTGACCAATATCGTGTTCCCGTACCCGGACCTGCACTACATCCTCGACGGGACAAAGCTCACCCGCGAGCTCAGCGTGGAAATGAAGACCGGTAACCGGCGCATGCTGGAGGAGTATTACGCCTGGTGGCAGGCGCGTCCGCAGCCAGCCCCGCGTCAATATGCTCGAGAAGCCCAGGCCCTGTCCGCCCTGGGCCTCAGTGCCGGCTGACGCCCAGGCGGCGCCTGCTGCTAGGCCTCGGTCGAGGGCCAGCGCTCCACTGAGCCGCGAACGGCCGAGACGATCGTCTCCACTTGGGGTATGAGTGCCTCCATCAAGCCCGGAGAGTGCGGGATGGGCGAGTGTGCGGCCGTGACTCTTTGGACCGGAGCGTCCAGGTAGTCGAACACTTCTTCCTGTACCATGGCCGCAATTTCGGACGCCACACTGGCAAAGGGCGGCTCCTCCGTCACGACCAGGGCGCGGCCCGTCTTTCTCACGGAGCCCTCTATGAGCTGAGCGTCGAGCGGGAAAATGGTCCGAAGATCGATGACTTCGGCCTCCACGCCCTCACTGGCCAGAACTTCGGCGGCCTTCACGACCTTGTTGACGACGATGCCCGACGACACGATGGTGACGTCGCTCCCCGGGCGGGCGATGGCGGCGCGGCCCAGGGGCACGAGCTCGTCAGGGCCACCCACTTCGCCTCGAACCCCGGTAAGCCTCTTGTGCATGAGAAAAATAACGGGGTCGTCAGAGCGCAGCGCGGACTTGATTATCCCCTTCGTGTCAGCTGCGTTCGATGGCATCACGGTAATAAGGCCCGGCATGTGCATGAACCACGCCTCCAAGCTGTTGTTGTGCTGGGCGGAGTAAAGTGCCACGCCTGAGGAGGCCCGTATGACCATCGGCACGGGCCGGCCCCACAGATAGCTCGACTTGGCTGCCTGGTTGGCGATCTCGTCCATGGCCCCGAACGCGAAGTCGATGAAGTTGAGGTCGATTAGCGGCCTCATGCCGTTGAGTGCGGCACCGACACCGGCCGCCACCATGGCCGCCTCCGAAATAGGGGTGTCGATGACGCGGTCGTGGCCGAACCGTGGTCCGATCCCCTTCACCTGGGCGAAATGGCCTCCCCTGATGAACAGGTCGGTGCCTAGGACGAAAATCCTATCGTCTGCCTCCATTTCTTCGGCCAGGCCCTGCTGGAAAGCCTGGCCCACGGTAACTGCGGTCATGCTAGCCCTTTCTCGTCAAAGGGGGTAACCAGGACCCTGTCCCCGGCGGTGGCGGGGTCAGGGACTGGAGAAGACTCAGAAAACTCGATCGAGTCCTGCACGACGGCGCTCGCGCCGGCCACTATCTCCTCGAACTGTCCGGGGCGGAGCTGGCCGAGGCGCTCGAGGGAGCTGCGTAGCCGCTCGACGGGGTCCCGCGTGGCCCGCCAGTGCTCCACTTCGTCTTCGGTGCGGTAGTTGATCACTTCACCGGTGTTATGGCCCCGGTAACGGTACGTCACCGCCTCGATAAATGTCGGTCCGCCCCCAGCGGCGGCCCGTTCCCGTGCTTCCACGGTGGCGGCGTAAACGGCCGCAATGTCTTGGCCGTCCACTTGCGACGCAGGCAACCCAAACCCAATGGCCCGCTCGGCAATGGTCCCGCCCACCATCTCGCGGCGGATCCAGGTCTCGACCGCGTACTGGTTGTTCTCGCATACCACAATGAGAGGGAGTTTTTCTACTGTGGCAAAATTGACGAACTCCCACGTGCGCCCGGTGTTGGCTCCTCCGTCACCAAAGAACCCGACGCACACCTGACCATTTTGTCGGAGCTTGGCCGCCAGCGCCGCTCCCATCGCAATGCCGAGCGCAGCTCCCACTATACCGTTAGACCCGAAATACCCGAGGGAAAAGTCGATTAAGTGCATTGTGCCCCCACGTCCACCCGCGCAGCCGGTGGCACGGCCCCACAATTCGGCCATGACCGCACGGGGCGTCAAGCCCTTGGCCAGGGCGTGATGATGGGGCCGGTGCGGGCTGGCCACGATGTCGCCCGGCCGGAGAGCCCGCACCACTCCCACCGCCACCGCCTCCTGCCCGGAGGCCTGATGAACGCTCCCGGGGATTTTGCCAGATAAGGTCAGGGGTTCGAGGGCTTCTTCAAACTCACGTATGAGGACCATATCCTCCAGCCACTTCACCAACTCGCCGGCCGGGAGCCCGCTTATGTCTATCTCGAGAAGGCCGTCCTCACTTGGTCTATCCGCTGCAGCCAATTGCTCGTGGGTTTCTGACAACGCTTCATTGATTATCTGGGGTTCATTGATCATCTCGAGCTCCTGGGAAAGGGGATGTCAATTGATTGAGCGGCGGAGACAAAGCCCGCCAGTAGCCGAGCGGCACGTGCGCCGTCGATATGGCGGTGGTCGACGTTGAGGGTGGCATAAAACGTCGTCCGGGCTACCAATGACCCGTCGCTGGCCACGACAGCGCGCGGCCGCGCCTGCCCCACTGTAAGCAGGCTCATTTGGCCGTGGGCGACGATGCCGGTGAAGGTGTCAACCCCGGAAGAGCCGAGGTTGGACAGCGTCGCAGTGGGTCGCGCTTCGAGATCCGTCCGGCTCAGCCGCCCGGCCCGGGCCCGCTCTACGGCCGCCACGCGGGCTGCGATCAGCGCTGGCGGGCTCAACCCCAGGATCTCTTGTACCACGGGGATCACCACACCGTCGTCAGTGGCCACCGCCAGCCCCAGGTCACAGCTACCGTCAGGGCCGGACCGGCCGAGCCCTACCGCCAACGCCCGCAACAACAAGTCGGTAAATGTGGCCAGGGCGGTACCGTCGTCGGCCCTCAGGCGGCGCAGGGCATCCAGCATCGGCTCCCCGTCGACTTCACTGCTCACGACAAAATGGGGGATCTCTCGCCACGAAGCAGCCACCCGGGCCGCGATCACCTCCCTGTACCGCTCTCGAGACGCGGGCCCTCGAGGAGCGGGGGCTTCGTGACCGTCGGTTACTGCCTTGCCGACCGGAGACGGCTCAGTATCAGTCGATACCGCGCCCGCTCCTTCACGCGCCAGCCTTCTGGCCCTTGGGCTCAGAGCGTGAGCGGCCCGCTCGCGCGTTGTTGGCGCAGAGGCGTGCTCCGAACGCACCGCGCTGGCCGTGGTCGCAGACGGGGCAGACGTTCCCAGTTCTTCCCCTGCCGCCTGGTGTTTTGTCCCCCCATCGGTTGTCCCGGCCACGGCCCCGTCTTCTATCACGGAGACGATGGCAGCCCCCACCGGTACCGTGGCGCCGGCCTCGAACAGATGAGGCCCTAGCCGCCCGGTAGCAGGGCTCGTGAGCTCGATCGACGTTTTGTCCGTCTCGATCTCGGCAACGGGTTCATCAGCCGCCACCTCGTCTCCGGGTTGCTTCAGCCATTGGACGATCAATGCCTCTTCCATGGCGATCC
>JASHVH010000115.1 GCA_030039575.1 Acidimicrobiales bacterium
ATGCTGAGCATTGGGTTGAGCGACGAGTACGGGTCCTGGAAGACGACCTGGACGAGCCGCGCAACCTGCTGGCGTTGCGCTTTGGTGAGCTTCTCCCGCCTCGTCACGTCGATACCTCCGAGCACGATCGACCCCGAGCTCGGAACACTCAGGCCGAGTATGCATCGCGCCAATGTGGTCTTGCCCGAGCCGGTTTCGCCGACAAGACCAAGCGATTCCCCGTCGGCGATCTCGAAGGACACGTCTTTGACTGCCAATGTCGTCTTGGCTGACGAGACCAACGAGCTCGTGCTGTAGCTCTTGGACAGACCAACGACACGGAGCAAAGTCGTTGGCGCCAGGAGCTCCTCGGCCGCGTCTGTGGGGGCCGGCTCGGCCGGGACGAACAGCTCCTTCTGGCGTTGCCACATCTCACCGCGGATTTCAGCGATGCGGACGCACGATGACCAACGGTTCCGCCCGATCCTTTCGAGGGTGGGACGCCGCGCTGTGCAGACGCCGGCCCGCCAGTCGCAGCGATCGGCGAAAGCGCAACGGTCAGCCACGGAGTCGGCGGATGGCACGCTGCCCGGGATAGCGTTCAATTGCGCGGCCAGGAAAGTGACTGGCGGGTCGGCCCGGAGCAGCCCGAGGCTGTACGGGTGGCCGGCAGCCCGCGTCAGATCGGCGGATGGCGACTCCTCAACAACGGACCCTGCGTACATGACAAGCACCCGTTCGGCGACTGAGAAGGCCACCCGAAGATTGTGGGTGATTAGCAGCAAGGCCATACCCCGGTTGCGCTGCAGCTGTTCTAGAAGCGCCAGCACCTCGGCCTGGGTGGTGACGTCGAGGGCTGTGGTGGGCTCGTCGGCGATGAGAAAGTCCGGGTCGCCGCAAAGGGCAGCGCCTATGGCCACGCGCTGGCGCATCCCGCCCGACAGCTGGAAGGGGTAGCGCCGAGCTACGACCTCCGGGTCGAGGCCGACCTCGCGGAGCCGGTTCCCCACCTCGGCTCGAGTCGCTGCCCGGCCGCGCCCTTTCACCCTGGGGAGTGATTCGCGCAGGCTCTCTCCGATCGTCTGGAGCGGGTTGAGCGCCGTGAAGGGGTCCTGCAACACCATCCCGATCCTGGTGCCGCGTAGCTCGCGCATCGCCCGCTCGTTAGCACCAATGAGCGATGTCCCTGAAAAGCGGACATCTCCCCGCGCCCACACGCCTTCAGGCAAAACGCCCACGATCGAGCGGGCGGTCATGGTTTTGCCGCTCCCGGACTCGCCCACTATGGCCAGGGAGCTGCCGCGGCCAAGTTCGAAGCTCACGTCACGGACGAGAGCGACAGGCGCTGAGGCCGAGCCCGCGTAAACCGAGAGGCCGCGCACCTCGAGCAGCGGAGCACCGGCCGGGCCCGGTTGGTCAGTGTAGGTCAGCGGTCCGTCCCCGAACGTACGGCCCGTTCATAGCACCAGTCGCCTATAAGGGTGACACTCGTCGCCGTAATTATGATCAAGATGGCGGGGGCGATCGAAAGCCACGGGTTCTGCTGCAGCAGGCTCTCGCCGGCGTAGAGCAGCGCCCCCCAGCTGGGCGCTCCGGGCGGGGTACCGAAGCCGAGGTAGGCCAGGCCGGCCAGCCCGAGCAGCGCGCCCACGAAGTCGAGCAGGAAGGTGGCGATGATGGTGGGCAGGATGTTCGGCGCGATGTGGCGCGCTATGATCCGGCGCGAGGGCAGGCCGATGGTTCGGGCCGCTTCGACGTAGGGGAGGCGCACCTGAACCGACGTTGCCGCCCGGCACAGCCGTATCTCGCCGGGGATCGACAACAGCAGAAGGACAAGCACAGCGAGCCAGTAGCCGCCGCCGACGACACCAACGATCACGATCACGACCAGCAGGCCTGGCAGGGCGTATAGCAGATCGGCCAAGCGGTTGACGAAGGCGTCCAGCGGGCCGCCCAGGAACCCGGCCGCCATGCCGAGCGAAGCCCCCAGCGTCACGGTCCCGAAGGCGATCAATGCGGGCCCTATCAGGGCGCTCCGCGTCCCGCCGATAACGAGGGAGAGAACGTCGCGCCCGTTGGAATCGGTGCCGAGCCAGTGCGCATGGGTCGGCCCGGCGGCGCTCAAGAAAAGGTTCTGGTAGAGCGGATTATAGGGCTCGACCAGGCCAGGGACCACAGTCAGGACCAGCATGATCAGGACCACGACGAAAGAGATGATCACCGTTAGCGGGGGCAGACGGCGGACGGACGCTCTGCGGACGGCGACGGCAGGCTCAGCGGCAAGGGTGGTCATTTCAACGCACCTTGGTCGAGAACCGAGTCCGCGGGTCAAGGATCAGCACGCCCACGTCGACTAGCAGGTTGACCACGACGACCAAGATCCCAAGAGCCATCGCCAAACCCTGCACGGTGGGGATGTCCTTGTCAGTAACAGCGGTCAGCAGCAAGGTGCCCGCCCCCGGGAGGGAGAACACCTGCTCGATAAATAGCCCTGCGGTTATGGCAATGATGAGTAGGATGCCGGCGCTGGTGAGGACCGGGACGGCGGCGTTGCGCAAGGTGTACTTGAGCAGGATGCGTCCCCGCCGCAGGCCGCGCAGGCGAGCGAAAGTGATGTAGTCCTGACTGACGACGTCGAGCACCGCCGCTCTGGTCTGGCGGACGACGATGGCGCCCAGGAGGGCAGCCAGCGTGAGTGCCGGCAAGGTCAGGTGCCAGAGGCGGCCGGCGAAGCCCGTGCCGAGGCCGTACACGGGGAACCAGCCCAAGGCCACCCCGAACACGTAAAGGCCAAGTATCGACGTGACGTATGCGGGAGCGCTAACTGCGGCCGTCGAAACAAGAGAGATCCCGCGGTCGGTTGCCCGGCCCCGACGCGTCCCGGCCAGCATCCCGAGCGGGATCCCGACCAGCACGACGATTATCAAGGCGTAGAGCGCCAACTCGGCCGAGAGGCCGACGCGATCCAGGATAAGGGTAGTAACCGGCTCACCCGTTTCGACTGAAATGGACACGCCGAAGTTGAAGTGGACCGCTCCCTCGAGCCAGTGCCAGTACTGCAGAACTACAGGTTCGTTCAGGTGGTACTTGGCGTTCAGCGCCCGCACCAGCGCCGGCGAGGGCGGACGCGAACCCATCAACACCTGCAGGGTGGATCCCGGGCTCAGGTACAGCAGGCCGAACACAAGCATGCTCAACACCACGAGCAGCGCCAGGCCGCCGGCGAGCCGCCTCAGCAGGAAGAGGGTGATGCGCATGGGCCCAGTTTTAAAGAACCCTACGTGACGAACAGGTGTGGACGGGCGCCAGCGGAAACGGGTTCAAGCGGGCAAGGCATCGACAAGCTTGGCCACATCGGCCGCCGAGGTGTAGAAGTGGGGCGCAATTCGGATCGCGTCATTCCTGAGAGCACAGGCGATCTGCGCCTCCTGCAAGGTCGCGTGCACTGAGACTGAAGAAAGCGACGGGTGAACCAGGCTCAGAATTGCCGACCTCTCAGCCTCGACGCGCGAGCTGCGCACCCGGTAACCCTTGGCCGAGGCTGATCCAGCCACCTCGTCGAGGACGGCGGAGATGTGAGCCTCGACCTGAGCCAAGCCCACCTCTTGCAGCAGGCCGATGCTGGCGCGCATCCCGGCGACTACCGGGATGGCGGCCACCGTCGATTCGAACCGGCGGGCACCACCTTTGGTCAGCGGGATGTCGACCGGACCAGCACCCACTGCGTTCTTCCAGCCGATCTGGGGCGCCCGCAGTTCCTCCACCGCCCGGGTCGAGCAGTAAACGATCGCCACCCCGAAGCCCGAAAGCAGGAACTTATAGCCGTGCGCGGCGATGATGTCAGCGCCCATGGAAACGACGTCGACGTCCAGGCTGCCGATTGCCTGCACGGCGTCGACGGCCACCCATATACCGCGTGGACGGGCCAGCGCCGCGATCTCGGCGATCGGCGCCCGGAAGCCGTGATCGGCATTGACCAGGCTCACGCATACCACGCGCGTACGCCCCGTGATCAACGCCTCGACGTCACCCACGTCGAAGCGGGACCGGCCCAGGTCTGGAACCATCCGTACCACGACCCCCCGAGATCGCAAGGCGGTCCATGGAGCGAGAGTGCCTGGAAAATCCCCTTCGTAGCAGATCACCTCGTCGCCTTCGTGCCAGTCGATGCCCTGGGTGACGAGGTCGATGCCCTCGCTGGTGCACTTCAAAAGAGCCACGTGGTCGCTGTCACAATGCAGCAACTTGGCCGCTTCGCTACGCAGTTTTTCCATCGACGCGCTGCCGCCGATCTGGGCGATCGGCAGTTCACTCATTCTCGTGGCAGCGTCCTGGCTGGCTCGCACGTGCGCCAGTGGCGTCGGGCCGAACGTGGCGTGGTCGAAGTAGGTCCAGCTCTGGACGATGGGGAACTCGTCCCGCCACTGCTCCACGTGCGCCGCCGAGATACGGCGCACGTCTACCCTAGAAATCGCCGGCTCCGCCGAGCCTCCAGGAGTTCCCTC
Organism: Acidimicrobiales bacterium; assembly: GCA_030039575.1. Lineage (GTDB taxonomy): Bacteria > Actinomycetota > Acidimicrobiia > Acidimicrobiales > Palsa-688 > Fen-671. The sequence goes on from JASHVH010000115.1 coordinate 4,485, forward strand.
TCCGCATGCTCGCGCGGGTTAGCTGGCCGGCTTGAGGTCGTAGATCCACTGGCCGGTTGTCATCTGGAACAGCGTCAGGCCCGAGGAACTGGTGAACTTATACCCCTTCAACACCAGAGGCGAGGGCTCCGTCCACAACGGGATGTAGGGGACCTGGTCAGCCACCTGGCTGAGTATGACTTTGGTCGCCGCCCAGCGCTGAGCCGAGGAGACGTCGGAGTTCACGACGTTAGAAGCATTATCGACGACTGGGTTCTGGAACTGGGCAAAGTTGTACGAGCCCTGCGGGCCCACAAAGTAGGTAAGGATCCCGGAGGGGTCGTTCACCAGAGCGTTGGCCAGCGTGAGCAGGTTGAGGCCAACCAGCTTGTGAGAGAAGAAGTCCCCGAACCAAGCGTTGAAACTGACGGGCTTTGGCGTCACCGTTATGCCTAAGGGCTTCAGCTCCTGCTGCAACGCCAGCACGAAGGTCAGCTCCCAAGGGACCGTGTCGATGTACTGGACCGTCGTCGAGAACCCGTGGGGGTAGGCCGACTGCTTCATCTGAGCCTCGGCGGCGGACGGGCTGTAGTTGTAGCTTGGCAGGGTGGAGATGAACTTGTTCGCGGCTGCCAAGGAGCCGGCGACGTCGCTCACCTCGTAGTCCGGGACGAGCCCACCCGAGACGGGAGAAACGTTGTTGTCCAGGGCAGCGTGAGCCAGGGCCTGCTTCTGGATGGCGTAGGCGATGGCGCGCCGTACGTGCACGTCGTTGAAGGGCGGCTTGGCCACATCGAAGCCGACCAGGTCGAGCGAGTTGGAGGGCGACTTGTAAACCGACACGCCGGGGATGCTCGCCCACTGGTCGATGTCTTTCAGGTCGACGAGTTCACTCCCGTTGATCGACCCCGACCGGATAGCCAGCTCGCGTGAGTTGTCGTCAGTTATGACCGGGAACACCACGCTGTTGAATGGAGGGTATTTCCCCCAGTAGCCCGAGCTGCGCACAAGGGTAATGTTGCTGGCCGTGTCGCTCGAAACCTTGAACGGACCGGTCCCGATCGGCACAGCGCTCGCCGTCCCGAGCGCGCTCGCGTGAGCTTTGGCGAAAGCGGCGTTCTGGACGAGGACGGTCATGGCGATGTCGGCCCGGGCCACCGGGTTAGGCGTCTTCAACTTGACCGTGACCGCGAGTGGTCCCGTCGGCGTAGCGCTGGCGATTGATGGCATCTGGGTGGCCGACGCCAGGCTCGGCTGTACGGCGTGCATGATGCTCCATGCCACGTCGGTGGCGGTGAGCGGCGCACCGTCGGAAAATTTCACCCCGCTGCGGATGTGGTACACGAGCGTCGTCGAGTTAGGCAGGTCAACCGATGTGGCCAGGACCGGCGTGTACTGGTTGGTGCTAGAGAGCGCCTCCAGGGGCTGCGTGACCAGCGACATGACCATGCCGGTGCCCTGGATCTCGGGGTCGACGGCGAAGTCGAGGGAGGACTGCGGGTCATCAAGTGCCCACGTGAACGTAGAGCCGCCGCTCCCTTGGGCGCGACCGTGCGCCGATGCCGATGCGCTGGTAGCTGGCGCTAGAGCAAGTATGGCCAACAAGCCTGAGGCGGAGGCCACAGCGCCGAGCCGATGACCTGGGTGACGCGCCTTTTCCTTGCGCTGGTGGACGGTGGTTCTCTGGTGCATAGTCGCCCCCTCATAGCAATGCCGCCGTTCGCATTGCGCACAGGGCGGCTACTTATTTTCCACGGGTCAGACCGGTATTTGATTTAAGGAAGAGCCGGCCGCTCCGCAAGGGCTACTCTGCCACCCTCATTTGAAGGTGTCAACGCGGCTGGCACGCCCGGTATCGGGGTGCGATGCATGGCACGTACTCGTTTGGGCGGGACTGGCCGCACAGGATGTCATCGCTTGTTGGGCCGGCCCAGCCCCACCGAGCCCGTGTCTGCACGAGACTGTACGCTCGTTTGCTATGTCGAGGACTGACGATCCGAGCGCCAAGCGAGTTGTCCACACCGGGTCCGAACTGGGCCCGTATTCGGCGGCGATAGTGGCCGGCGAGCATTGTTACGTAGCGGGCATGGGAGGGTTCAAACCGGGGACGCGCCAGCTGGTCGAGGGCGGGATCGAGGCCGAGATCAAGACGACGCTCGACAACCTCGCGGCCACACTACAGCAGGCCGGCTTCCGCTTGGAGGATGTCGTCTCCGCCACCTGCTATCTGCGCGACCTCTCGAATTGGCCAGTCTTCAACGAGATCTACCGGGGCTACTTCGGTGAGGAGCCCCCGGCGCGCGCCGCCGTTGGGGTCAACGACCTGCCGGCGGGGGCGAACGTCGAGCTGACTTGTATTGCGTGGCGGGCCGGGGCACCAGCAGGAGGAGCCTGAGCGTCACCGGCAGCGCAAATACCCCATGAAAGCTTGAGGTTTTCTTGGCCGCCGCCAGGCTTTTGAAGGTGCTGACTATCCCGAGTCCAAAATGGGATTTCAGGTGGGCGAAAGTCGAAAGCGTGTGCGTTAGCGACGAGGTGCACACGATCTAATAGCTCTCGAATGTACTGCTGACGATCCGCGGCAATTCCGACATCGCACTCATACTTTGTCATCGAAGATTCTAATGGAGAGCGCGACACACCGTCCGAAATGTCTAGCAAACTGGTTCGATCTCTCGGGAGAAGGCTGCTTCCCTGTAATTGACCGCATGCAGAGACATAGAATTCGCCGGCGGCCCAGAGGACCTATCTGACACCCCCGAGATCGCGCCTGCCGGATGCCAGCGATGCGCGCCTCCTAAGCTCCGTCGGGCGAGGTCGTCGAGCCGGAGGTGCAATCAGTGGCTTCGTGGGTCGCCCGCGGGCTGACGGCGTACGATGCCGCTTATGTAGCGCTGGCCGAGGAGCCGGACCTGGCGCTGGTGACCGACGACGAGACGGTCATCGAACTTGCCCCAGAGATCACCCGTCCGCTTGTCGGAGGGCCACCTTCAGCCGGATGAGGTGGCACAAGGAGCCCGAACAACGACAACTCCGAAGATTGAGCCACAGTGAGAAGCTCGGCGCGGTCAGGCCTCTGCTGGAGCGAGGCCGAACCGCGGGTTCCTGATGCCCGGCGGCGGAGCCGGGGTAGGTGCTTGCCAGTGGTCGGTTATGGCTACCCATGTAGCGAGTGGATTTCCTGCTCAGGGGGTGGACGGGGTGGCGCCACCAGCCGTGACGGTTTGGCCCCCTGAACGCGATTTCGACAACGGTGCCGCCCTTTCCACCGTATTCAGTGGAGTGGGAAGAGTACCAATGCACTCACGCTCCCACCCGTCAACTCTGAAGCACGAGAGAAGGTAAAACGGTGCAGGCTCGTCGATTCGCGGTGCTCAGTACGTTGCCGTCGCGGCTGCCGGATGCTCGACCACGGTCGCGGCTTCGAGCGCCGCTTCAGTGCCATCGGTAGCTAGCCGAGCTCACAAGTGCGGGGCCCTAACGAGCGCCGGCAGCTCGACGGTGCAAATGACGTTCCAGCCCTGCGATGGCCTGTCGCGTGGGGGTCTTCGTCGAAGGAGCCGACGAAGCTATCGCTTTCCGATTGACCCCGTTGGCGGGCGCGCTGACAGCCCTTGGGCAGCTGGGCGGCGACGTCCTGGTGCCTGCGGCCAACGAGGAGAGCCTCCGAGGGAACGGGGAACGACGGGCCGGCGCGTAGGGCTCAAAGAAGGTTTTGCTACCCGCAGGTGTGTCGACCCGGCGCGGGAAGGTTCCGGGAACAGGACTGCCCTAAAGATAAAGAGACAGGTCATATCCGCACTCCATTCCGCGCTCACAACTTCGCTCGTCCAGCCCCGAAGCCACTGCCATCCGCGCTCAGCCGCTAGTTAGCTCAGGAGACTCAGAATGCAGGTTTCGCAACCAATCATCCACTGCAGAAAGAGAAACGGCCCAAGCGTCATACCCCGAGGGCGCTCGCTTTTCGTCCTGCTGGTGACTGCGGCGGTCGTCGCGTTTCTCGGGGCGGAGCCGCTAACGGCCGGCGCCGCCGGTACTGCGACAGAGCCGGTCGGGGCGGCCCCGGCCGTGCCACCTGGCGCCGTCCGTATCGGCACCACGCCGAACTCGGAGCCCGTGAGCTTCGACATCGTGCTCACTCCGAGCAACCCCGCCAGCTTGAACCAACTGGCTCTGGCCGTCTCTACGCCGGGGTCGCCCGAGCGCGGCCGGTACCTGACCGTCGCCCGGTTCGCGGCGCGCTTCGGGCAAAGCAACTCGGCCATCCAGGGCGCCGATGCTGCCCTGCGTTCGATCGGCTTGGAACCCGGCCCGGTGGCCACCGACCATCTGGTCATCCCTGTGGTGACGACCATCGGCCAAGCGACGCGCAGCCTGGACAC
>JASHVH010000116.1 GCA_030039575.1 Acidimicrobiales bacterium
GAGCGGCCGCCGTCTCTCTCACGCAGTTCCCGAAGCCTCTGTAGCCTTGAGCTGTGGCGCTTGATGCCTACGAGCAACCGGCAGGGGCGGTGGACGGCCCTGCCCCCCGGCGAGCTCTGGCCGTCTACGCCCACCCTGACGACCCCGACCTCTCGTGTGGCGGGACTCTTGCCCGCTGGTCCCGGGAGGGCAGTGACGTGCACGTCTGCCTTTGTTGCGACGGCGACAAAGGGTCGGCCGACCCGAGTATCGACAACGAAGAGCTCGTACGGGACCGTCGTCAAGAGACCGAGGCGGCTGGGCGGGCACTCGGCGTAGGGGCACACCACTGGCTCGGTTATCGCGATGGCGAGGTCGACGATTCCGCCGACTTGAGGGCACGCCTCGTCGCACTGGTCCGCCGCCTGCGGCCCGACGTGGTGCTGGCGCCTGACCCGACGGCCGTCTTCTTCGGTCTCGACTATGTGAACCACAGGGACCACCGGATGGTCGGTTGGGCGGTACTCGACGCCATCGCCCCGGCGGCGGCCAACCCGCACTACTTCCCGGGCACGGGCCGTGCCTACCAGGTGCCCGTCCTGTACCTGTCGGGGACGCTCGAGCCCGACACGTGGGTCGACATAACTGCGACCATCGAGGCCAAAGCGGCCGCCGTCGCCTGCCACGCCTCCCAAGTCGGGCCCGGGGGCGCGTGGCTGGGTACGGCCGTTCGCCAGCGGGCGGAGGAAGCGGGCCGGCTGGGCGGCGTCCGTTACGCCGAAGCCTTCCGAAAGTTGGCGCTCTCATGAGCCGAGGGGGGCTGGCGCGCTGCATCATCCATGTCGATATGGACGCCTTTTTTGCCGCCGTGGAGACTAAGGAGCAGCCCTCATTGGCCGGCCTGCCTGTGGTGGTGGGCGGCGGCGGGAACAGGGGAGTGGTCGCCTCCGCCAGTTACGAAGCCAGGGCCTTTGGCGTGCGGTCGGCGATGCCAGGAGTGCGGGCCCGGCGGCTGTGCCCCGACCTGGTGGTCCTGCCGCCGCGCTTCGAGTTGTACCAGTTGTATAGCGAGCGTCTCCACGAGGTGCTGGCGAGCTATACGCCCTTGGTAGAAGGCTTGGGGCTGGACGAGGCCTACCTCGACATGAGCAACGCGGGGGAGCTGTTCGGCCCTCCGGCCAGTATCGCCTCGGCGCTGAGGGAGCGGGTCTTGACGGAAGTCGGCCTCGGCTGCTCGGTGGGTGCCGGGCCCAGCAAGTTGGTGGCCAAGCTGGCGTCGAAGGCAGCCAAGCCCCGGCCGGCCAGGTCGGGGCCGCAACCGGGGCCGGGGACAGTGGTCGTAAGCGAGCCCGAAGTACTCGGTTTCCTCTGGCCCATGCCGGTCGAGGCTCTATGGGGGGTGGGCCCCGCCAGTAGCGCGCGTTTGCACAAATTGGGGGTGACGACGATCGGGCAACTAGCCGCCCTTCCTGGAGAAGCCGTCAGCGCGGCTCTCGGGAAGGCCGCAGGTCAGCTGGTGTACTCACTTGCCTGGGGCCAAGACCCGCGCTCGGTCGTAGCGGACCGGGCCGTGAAGTCGATCGGCCATGAGGAGACCTACCCGGTGGACCTCGCCGAACGAGAGGAACTGGAGCGCCGGTTGGTGGCTATGGCCGACTCGGTTGCCGCCAGGGTGCGCCGGCACGGTGTGGTAGCTCGCACCCTCACCCTCAAACTTCGCTACGGCGACTTCACCACCTTGACCCGGAGCCACACCTTCGAGCGACCGCAGGCCGACGGGCCGAACCTGTGGACTGCGGCCAAGGCTTTGCTGGCCTCGCTCGAGTTGAGGGACGGTGTCCGTCTCCTCGGGCTCAGCGCTTCGGGGTTGCTGCCAGTGGAGTCTTCGCCAGGTGAGCAACTCCAGCTGGAACTGGACGGATTGAGCACTGGAAGCACAGCCGGACGCTCGCCGGCCGGCGTCAGGGAGCGGCCCACTCGGACCGCCGGCCCGGCCTGGACGAGGGCTACTGGTGCTGTCGACGCGGTGCGGGCCCGGTTCGGGCCGGCCGCCGTCGGGCCGGCCGCCGCCCTCGCCGGGCAACCCACCCCAAGCGAATACGGGCAGGCCACACCGCCGGGCGGGCCTGGCCGGCTGGGCGTGGACGACTAGTTTCGGCCCCTTGTTCGTTATAGGTTCCTCGTGGTGAGATCTGGGGTGGTGAGACGGGGGCCCGTTGGGCGCTCACGCTGGGCGGCCGGCCTGGCTGCCGCAGTGCTGGTTGTCCCCTTCGCGGCCACTCAGCATGCGGGCCAGCCCGGCGCCTCCGGGATGCCTCGTGACAAGACCCTTTACGCCAGCGGGACGGCCACGTCGCCACCTGACAACTTCAACCCTCTGGACACGGCCAAGGCGTACACGGGGACGCAGGGCCTGCTTTACGAGCCGCTCTTCCTTTACGACCCGGTGCACGAGAAGTTCATCCCCTGGTTGGCTACCAGCGGCAATTGGGTCAACTCAACCACTTACAAGTTGCAGGTCCGCAACGGCGTGAGCTGGACCTCGAGCGCCAGCGGGTCGGCCAGCGGCATGCTCACCGGCTCCGACGTCGCCTATTCGGTCAACCTGGCGGTGCAGGACAAATCGGACCCCTATAACGACGACGTGGCCAGCGTCAAGACCGCGACCGCCGCCGGCGACTCCGTAACCGTTACGTTCGACCAGTCTGTGGACTACGCGCAGTGGCAGCAGTTCCTGTTCGAAGCCCCCATCGTCCCCCAGGCCGTCTGGTCGAAACTGACTCCGGCTCTTCAGGTGAGCGGTGCCAACCTGGCGCCGGTCTCGACCGGGCCGATGCTGCTCACGAGCACAAACTCGACCGAGGCCTGTTACCGTGACAACCCCAATTGGTGGGCCCGGAGCCAGCTCGGCCTGTCCTTCAAGTTCGAGTACCTCTGCGACCTCGTCACCCGTTCAAGTGGCGACGACCTGTCGGCCCTGCTCGATAACCGGACCGACTGGAGCAACGAGCTGCTCCGCGGGGTGCCGAACCTGGTGGGGGGGAAGACCACCGCCTACGGCATCAAGACTTACTACCCGGCCGCCCCCTATATGCTCCCAGCCGGCACGGCCTGGCTCGAGATGGACACGGCCAAAGCACCGATGAGCAGTGTCGATTTCCGCCGGGCTGTGGCCTACGCCATTGACCCCTCTGCTGTCATATCCGGTGTTTACACCGGCACGGTGAGCGCCGCGAACCCAACCGGGCTGCTGCCGTACCTCAGTCCCTATATAAACGATGTCGCTGTAAAGAGCTACGGTTTTCAGTACTCGCCCTCCTTGGCCGATAAGTTCCTCGACAAATCAGGTTACGGTGGCCAGCACCTGACCCTCGAGGTGCCGCTGGGCGGGACCGACTGGATGGCCGCCGCGACCCAGTTGTGTGACCAGCTGGACAAAGCCGGGATCCACGTATCACCAAAGTTTGTCCCCGCGCCGACCCGCGACGCGGACCTCGCCGACGGCGACTATGACATGGCCATTGCCGAGAACACGACGGTAAGCCCTACCCCTTGGACCTATTTCGACGCGGTGTACCACTTGCCCATAAATGCTGTGCAATCCCAGGGCTTGAACATTGAGCGTTTTTCGGATGCCTCGGCCTGGGCTCTGGTGCGCCAGGCGGCCACGACGCCGGTTACCGATATCGCTTTGCTGCGCTCCATTTACGCCGTGGTCGAGGCCGACTTCCTCCAGGAACTGCCGGAAGTGCCCCTCTGGTACAGCGGCGCCTGGTTCCAGGCGAGTACGGCCTACTGGGAAAATTACCCGGCCAGCACCAGCCGCCAGGACCAGAACACGCCGATGATGGGGCCAGGCTGGCTCGGCTCGACGACGACTGTTTATGCCCTGGCCAACCTGAAGCCCCACTAGGAAGCCAGAAGGATTACTGGCGCGGCCGAAGCCACGGTCCCTTTGCAGGCTGCCTTTTGGCCTTGGGACGCCCAAGTTCCCCGGCTCAGGACCTAAAAACGTCCCTTGGACCTCAGATGCTGTAGAGCATTGCCGCCTCGTAAGGCTCGAGGTGCAGTACGTCCACGGCCCCCGGCCCCGGGGACGACGGAGGGTACACGGAGGTCGTTGGTGAAATAATCTTGGCGTCCACTTCGTCAGGAGAAATGTTGAGCGCCAGGAACGCCTCGTTGCCTCCGACGGTTATGGGCCCGAGGACCACCCTCGGGTCGTCGACGCGCAGCCTTCGGTTGACACCGGCCTCGTCCGCCAGCGCCGAGTACAGCTGCCACGTAGGTTCGGGGTTTGCCGCCGGCCTCGAGGCGGCCATATGTTCCAGCGGGTACGTGCATAACACCATCCAGCCCTGGCCGGCCCGGTGGCGCAGGAGTGCCGGCCGGCCGCCATCGTCGACGGCCAACACCTCCGCACCCGCCGGCTCCACGGGCAGGTAGGCGCGACCGGGCCCTTCGCCGGCGACCGGGAAACTGAGCTTGGTGCCGGCGGTTAATTGGCCCAGGTTACGCACGAGCTCGACGGTCACCTCGTCGGCGGCCACGGTGTCGGGCACGCCATAACGAAGATGGTGAGCCACCCCGAAGGCCTGGTCGAGCCATGGCAGCCACGGGCCAATTTGGTCGCGGCCGCTGCCGGCGAAGTACGAGGTGTAGACGGTGGCCCCAGCCCGCGCAAACCTCACTACCAACTGCGCCCCGGGAGCCATCATGAACTTGGCGCAGGGCATGAGGTAGAGCCGGGCCGGCGGGGCGGCGGCGCCAGGGGCGCTAAGGAGATCGCGTTCGCGCACCAGGGCCAACGGGAGGTCGGCTTCACGAGCGGCGATGTAGGACTGGAACAGGTTCGGCCGGATGTCGGCGCGAGGGACGTGTGACCACGAGGGCTCTGTGTGCTCGAAATGCTCCGGTACTACCAGAGCCACCTCGTTGCCACTTCGCTGCCAGCCCCGTTGTGAAAGTTCGGTGACCAGGGCCGCAAACCGGGCCAGTTCAAGGGCCTGTGGCTTGGGCCGTCCGGCGTGGTCGGTGATGCCGAAGTGCATCTCGAAAGGATGGTGCCGATAGGGGTCCTGGTCGGCCAGGTTGTCGAAGTCGCAATTGTTCCAGGCCAGCCAACCGCGCGCCCCGGCGAGCAAGCTGGAATGAAGGACCTGACGGTAATAATGAGCTGCGTTCTCGCCTGAAACCATGTCCGACGAAAGGCCGAACTCCTCCAGCACCACGGGCTTCCCAAAGGAGCCGGAGAGCTCGCAGGCAAACGCCGCCGCCAGCATCTGACGGACGGCGTCGTCGGACGAGGGGTAGGTGTGGGGGCCGATGAAGTCGACCAAAGGTGCCAGACGGCGTAAGGAAAAACCGTTGTCGTTGCCCGTGGCCTCGATACCCCAGGCCCCATCGCCGGTGCTGACCGGTTGGGTGGCGCCGGCCGAACGGAGTGCCTGCACGAGCAGCCTGGCCCATGCCGTAACCGCTTGCTCATCGCCATTGCGGCCATAAATGGGCATCTCGTTGCTGAGCAACCACGCCGCAATGGCAGGATGCCCGGCGGTCCTGCGGGCCACCTCGGCCACGAACCACGCCTGCTGAGAGACGAGCCAAACGTCCCGGTAGAGATCCCGGCCGTTTCGCCAACTTGGGTCCCAGTTTTCCCCTGACATATGCCCGACGATGAAAGTAGGGATGGTGCGCAACCCGTGCTCGCTGTGGAGGTCGAGGAACGCGATAAACCGGCCCATCACTTGCTCGTCAAGGACCTCGGGTTCCGGCATGAAATCGGGCCAGTAACAGAAACAGCGGGTGACCGTGCACCCGTGCGACGCCACGACGGCCAGTTCCCGGCTCACAACTTCGGAGTCGTAGCGAGCCCACATGCGGGGCCCTCCAGCGCGTGACCAAAAGTTGACCCCCACCCAAACGCGTGGATCTCGGGGCCAATCTTGGCCGTCTTTGGTGCTATTCGTCATTTTCGCGCCGGCCTACGTCCCTCGGGCCACGGAGGTCGGCCAAAACTACCTGCCGGGAAGAAACCGGCCGATCGTGCCATCCTCTTGAGCAGTCCGGCCGGTCATGGCGTTGTGGCACGATCGGGCGCTCTCCTCTCTGATCGCAGCGGGCCCCCGCGGACCTCCATAAGTGGGGCCGAAGGTCCAGCCGAAACAATAGCCGCCGCTGTCGGAGTGCCCCTCTGTGCCCGTTCTAGCCAGTTTGCTTGGCTCAGTGCTTGTGCATGACTGCACGCCGGCCGAGCCGGAAGTCGGGAGGCCAAAAGGGCCCGTTGAGGGTGTAACTTGGTGGCGGAGCATTGAGCTACCAAGGGTGATCCGCGAGAAGTAATCCGATGCGACAGCAGCAAGTAGTCAGGCCTGGCCGAGGGGTATAAGACCGTGCCACTCTCGGAACACGAGCAGCGGATCCTCCGCCAGATCGAGCGCCAGCTACAACAGGAGCGCGGGTTGGCGCGTTCGTTGCGGATGCCCGCAGATGCCCGGGAGGCCCGTCGCAACGCCCGGCGATCGACGGTCATCTTCGTCGTTGGCCTCGTGCTGCTGCTGATCTCGTTCGCTACCTATTGGGTGGTGGGGCTCGTCGGTTTCCTGATAATGCTCGTCTCGGCCGTGACGTTGGTGCAAAGCGTGCGCCGGTTGGCCAGGGAGCGCTGGGGCCACCCTTTAGGCGGCCAGGAGGCGGGTAACGGCGCGGAGCCGCTCAGCGGCCGGGGACCGTGGGCGCCAGGACAAGAGGGCGGTAAGTGGTGGATTGGCCGAGGGGGCCGCGGGCCGGGCCAGGACGATGACAGCCTCGGCGAACCCTGAGGAGCGTTGAAGGTATACGTCCTGTTGGCGGACAGGGGTACCCACAACACCCAGACCGGGACCCTGAGCCTGCTGAACGTCGGATGGGCGGTAACTCAGCTTCGGCGCTCCGCGGGGTTGCCTGACGCTGACCCGAAGCCACCCTTGGTGACGGGCCCCTACGTGGTCGTTGTGTTCATCGAGGCGGAACTGGCGATGTGCAACAAAACGCTCACACTCGAGATCGAGCTGCTCTCCGAAGACGGAGAGGTCGTCGCCATACCCGGCCTGGCCGGGCCCCAAGCGGTTCGGCTCGAACAGCCCATCATGGTGCCGAGCCCGCCCGGGGTGCCGACCGGGTTCCCGGGTCACGCCACCGCCATGATGGACCTGCCGACCGGGCTCCCGCTTGTCCCCGGGATCTACCGGTGGCAAGCCCGTATCAACGCCAGGGTGGACGACGACTGGTCGGCCCTCTTCTATGTGGCAGCTCCTCCGCGGCCTCCGACCTTCGGGTTCGCCGCCCCCGCCGAGCCGAACGGGTGAAGGTCATGGGCGTGCTCGCTAAGGGGGTACTGGCCGAAGGAGTACTGGCCGAAGGAGTACTGGCCGAGATCGGCAAAAGACCCGCCCTGTGGCCGACAGCCTTTTTGCAGTGGCGAGCCCTCACCCCCACGAAATGGTGGCGCCGTTGGCCGCCCGCACCAGTGCCGTCGCGCGATTACCTGAGGTTCCGTCTTCAAACCATGTACGGCTCGCCGGCAGCCACGCTCGAACCGGAGGACCTGGTGGGCTACCTGAACTGGTGTCGCTGGATGCGGGCGCGGGCGCGCTAAGTTCTTCTTTGTGCCCGTAGAGACCAACCCAGCCAGGGCGGGCAACCCTGTCCCGGTCGCCTTCATACACCTCATACAGAGGTAGGCGAGATGTCGCGAGCGCTCGTCCTCAACGCTACTTACGAGCCGCTCTGCGTCGTACCAACCAGACGGGCACTGCTGCTCGTCATACAAGCGAAGGCCGAGCCGCTGGCAGCAACAGGGCGAGTTTTCCACTCGGCGCGGCTAACTCTGGACGAGCCTTCTGTAGTCCGTCTCTCTTACTTCGTGAGGGTGCCGCACCTGGCCCATGTGGCCCTCAACCGGCGGGCGATTTTTGCGCGGGACGGGCACAGGTGCCAGTACTGCGGGGCGCAGGCAGAGAATATCGACCACATCGTGCCGCGGTCCAAAGGCGGGCCGCACGCGTGGGACAACGTGGTGGCGGCTTGCCGCCGGTGCAATGCCCGTAAGCGGGACCACTTGCTGGAGGAGACGGGGATGAAGCTGCGCCACCAGCCCTCGACCCCGCGCGGGAGGGTATGGGCGCTGGCCGCGCTCGGCGCCGTGCTTCCTGACTGGGAACCGTACCTTGGGTTCTCCCGGCAGGTGGTGCCTTTGACCGTAGCCGGGGAAGGCGCAGCAGCACTGTCCGCCTGATGCGCTGGGAGGTTCAGCGCGCCGTCGGGACGGTCAGAGAACTCCACGCGACCTCCGAGGCCCGGGTGGCCGAACCGCTGGGCCAGCCCTTGGGCCACCAACGTTTTGCGGTGCTCCAGAGCCCGACCAACGGCGCCGTCGTCATTGGCAGCGCTCAGCTGGAGAGCAACGTCGACCTTCAAGCCTGCGCCCGGGCCGGGTTAGAAGTCGTGCGCCGCCGAAGTGGCGGGGGGGCAGTGCTGGTCGAGCCCGCGTCGGTCGTATGGGTAGACCTCGTTATCGCCCCCACCGACCCGCTCTGGTCCGCCGATGTCGGTCGTTCTATGTGGTGGGTGGGTGAGGCGTGGGCCGAGGCTCTCCGTCGTGCGGGCACTGGTGGCGTGGAGGTCTGGAAAGGGCCGATGGTTCACAGCCCCTGGTCCTCGCTTGTCTGCTTCGCCGGGAGGGGCCCCGGAGAAGTGGTGGACGCCACCGGGCGCAAAGTGGTCGGCGTCTCGCAACGCCGGGCCCGCCACCGCGCCCTCTTCCAGTGCGCGTGCCTGTTGCAGTGGGAGCCGGACCGGTTGCTCGAGTTACTTGCCTTGCCTGAGGCAGAGCGCCAAACGGCGTCAAGTGGGCTGGCGTGGGCCGCCACCGGCATTGGTGCCGAACGGGCGGGAGCGGTCGTGGAAGCCCTTTTTGCCGCTCTCCCCTGAAGTGGCTCCGGCCCGGCCGGGCATTTTGTCACGGCTTTAGCAAAGTGCTAAGGTCCCGGCGCGGAACCACGGCAAAGGGGCCCGGACAGAGGACGCCCCCGAACAGAGGACGCCCCCG
>JASHVH010000117.1 GCA_030039575.1 Acidimicrobiales bacterium
TCGTGGAGCGGCCAGGCGACGCCTTTTTCGATGCCGACCTGGTTTGGGTACACGTTCTCCGAAACTACGGTGCCCGGCACGCCGGCGTTTGGTGACAGGTACCTGATGGCTATGAGGGCCACCAGGACTTTGGTCAGGCTGGCCGGCGGTACCCGTAGGCGCTCGTGGTCGCCGGCAAGGACGTTGCCGGTATTGACGTCGACCAGGACGTACGAACGGGCCTGAGGCAGTCCGGCGACGGTCGAGGGCCGCGCCGTCGGCGGGGGGCCGGTACGGGCCGGGACAGTGCTGCTCGGGGCTCTGGCAGTCGGGGCTCTGGTAGTCGGGGCTCTAGTGGCCGGGGCTCTGGTGGTGGGGCCTTTGGTAGTGGGGGCCCTGGTGGTCAGGACGGTCGCTCGAGCGTCGCCGGCGGCGTGCTGGCCGGCCGGAGCGTCCGGGGCCGTCCCCGCTCCTCGCGTCACTGTCGGCGTCCTGGCTGCGCCGGCATTTGCCGTTCGTCCCCCGGGGCCAACCGAGACGAGCACGACGATGGCTGTTAGCGCCGCCGTGACCGCCAGGCCCGCCCAGCGGGACCCCGCTGCCCACCTGCCCCTGGTGCGTCGCCGTCCACGTTGGTGCTGGGGGGTGGACCGCACGTGACGGCCACCACTTGATGGGTAGGGACGGCCATAGGTACCGATCGCCCGACGTTAGTAGAACTGGCGGCCCGCACCAGGGAACACCCCCATCCCTCGTCCCCCTGAAGACGTTCGGGCGACAGGTCGTGGCCCGGAACTCCTATATGGAGTGCGGACCGGCGTCATACGTGCGACCATGGCGCGATGGCACTATCCCCCTCCGACCCGGCCCAGCCCGGCCCGCGACGTCGGATCTCGGCTCGCGCCGCGGCGGTGGCCGAATCGGCCACGCTCGCCATCGACGCCAAGTACAAGGCCCTGCAAGCGGCGGGGGAGGACGTAGTCGGGTTCGGCGCCGGGGAGCCCGACTTCCCGACGCCGGCGCATATCGTCGAGGCGGCGGCCGAAGCCTGCCGCGACCCGAAGAACCACCACTACACGCCCGCCCCTGGCCTTCCCGAGCTGAGGCGGGCCGTAGCGGCCAAAACCGCCCGAGACACCGGCTTTTCGGTCGACGCGTCGCAGGTCATCGTGACCAACGGCGGCAAGCAAGCCGTATTGGAAGCGTTCGCCACGTTGCTCGACCCGGGTGACGAGGTGCTGATGCCGGCCCCTTATTGGACAACATACCCCGAGGCGGTCCACCTGGCCGGCGGGGTGCCGGTCGAGGTCCCTACCACGCCCGAAAGCGGTTACAAGGTCTCACTGGAACAACTCGAAGATGCGCTCACGCCACGGACGAAGGTGTTGCTTTTCGTCTCGCCTTCCAACCCGACGGGGGCGGTGTACGGCGAACCGGAAATGGCCGCCATCGGCGCTTGGGCCGACGAACGGGGGCTTTGGGTCATAACTGATGAGATTTACGAGCACCTCGTCTACGGCTCGGCCCGCATGCACTCGATGCCCGTCCTCGTGCCCGAACTGGCCGATCGCTGCATCGTGGTGAACGGGGTAGCCAAGACCTACGCCATGACCGGCTGGCGGGTCGGCTGGTTGATCGGCCCGAGCGACGTTGCCAAAGCGGCGGCCAACCTTCAGAGCCACGCCACATCGAACGTGTGCAACGTGGCCCAGAGAGCAGCCTTGGCGGCGGTTACGGGGCCCCTCGATGACGTGGCGGAGATGCGGGCGGTGTACGACCGCCGCCGGCGAGCCATCGTCGCCGCTCTGTCCGAGATGCCGGGCGTGATGTGCCCGGAACCCGAAGGTGCCTTTTACGCCTTCCCCAGTTTTGCGGGCGTGCTCGGCCAGCCGGTCGGGCCAAACCGTCGCACCCCGGCCACCACCCTGGAACTGGCGGAGATCGTGCTCGACGAAGCCAAGGTGGCCTTCGTCCCCGGTGAGGCGTTCGGGGCGCCGGGATGTGGGCGGTTCTCTTATGCCCTGGCGGACGAGGACCTGGCCGAGGGCATGGCCCGCCTGGCGAAGTTCTTCAGCTAGGACCGGAGCTACCTAGGCCCCAGCGGGGGCGACGTGGGGCCCAGTGGGGTGGGCCCCGTGGACGTAGGTATTGGCGGGTTGCCCCTACCCTCGAGGAGGGGCGCGCTCGGCTGCCGCACCACAGGCCCACCTGGGGTACCGGCCGGTTCACGCTCGGTCAGGGCCTCTGTTGTGGCCGTAGTTGGCCCGCGGCCGCCGGCATTTCGTCGTCTCCATGCCATCCCGGACAGCGCCTCCAGCACCACCCGGTTCGCCAGGTAGGCCGTCACCTCTGCGTGGTCGTAAGGGGGCGACACCTCGACCACGTCCACGCCGGCCAACGGCAGTTCCATGGCGCACCGCCGCACGGCGTCGAGGAGGTCACGACCGCTCAAGCCTCCGGGCTCGGGCGTGCCGGTCCCGGGCGCCATGCCCGGGTCGACCACGTCGATGTCGACCGAGAGGAACACGGCATCGCACCCGTCCATGGCCCGCGCGAACACCTCGTCCAGGCAGTGCCCCAGGCCCCGGCGGCACACCTCGGCCATTTCGTAACTGCGCATCCCTTGCGTGGCCATCCAATCCAGGACCTCAGGGCCCGGCCAGTAACCCCGCAACCCGATCTGGAAGAAACGTTCACCGCGCACGGCCCCCGACTCGATCAGGCGGCGCATCGGTGTCCCGTGCCCGTAAAGGGAACCGAACTGTGTATTAGCGGTGTCGGCATGGGCATCGAAGTGGACCAGCGCCAACCGCCCCCAACCGACGTGGCGAGCGACGCCGGTGGCGTCCGGGAAAGTGATGGTGTGGTCGCCTCCGAGGACGACCGGTACGCAACCGGCCTGGGCCACTGCCGTTACCGCTTGCTCCAGGCGGCCCAGGCTGGTTTCTATTTCACCGGGGAGCATCTTCACGTCCCCGGCGTCGACTACGGGCAACTCGGTCAAGGGGTCGACCCCGAGCGCGAGGTGGGGGCGCATGCCGTCGTGGGCCAGGTAGTCGGTCAGCCTGATCGCCTGGGGCCCGAACCGGGCGCCGGGGCGGTACGACGTGCCGCCGTCGAAAGGTGCACCCAAGATGACGGCTCCGGCGCTCGCAAAGCTGGCCGGGTCTTCGAGGTCGGCGGGCGGCACGCCGGCGAAAGTCGCGTCCGGGCCGTACATGTTGCCCATCCTCATGCGGGCGAGGCTACTGTGCTGTTTCTGCGGCCGCTAGGCCACTGGGAGCACATGCCTCCCCTAAAGTCGCCCCGATCTGGGTGCACAAATGCGTTCTGGTTGTGCTTTCGACGAAACTTTTGCGTTTAGCGCGACCAGCTCGGCCTAGCGCACCCAGAGAGGCGTATTTGTGATGAGGAACCGGGTGCTTCACCGCCGGCCACCCGAGCGCCGGCCTCACGCCGTTGACGCCAGCACCTCGCGCACAATTTCCTCCGTAGTGGCCGGGTGCATGAAAATCAGCCTCGCCACCGTCTCGCCTTCCCACTTCGTCGGGGTCACGAAGGCGATCTGGTCGTCGAGCAACCGGCCCGACCAGTTCTGGTAGTCGGCCGCCTGCCAACCTTTCCGGCGGAACAGGACGATTGACAGCCCGGGGTCCCGTATCAGTTCCAGCCGGGGCACTTCGGCGACAAGCCTGGCCGTCACTTGTGCCATATTGAGGGCGGCGTCGACTGCGTCTGAGTAAGCGTCCGTCCCGTTCACCACCAGCGAGTACCACAGGGCCAGGCCTCTGGCCCGCCTCGTCAAGTGGTAGGCGTAGTCGCTCGGGTTCCACTCGTCGCGGGCGTCCGTGTGGATCGGGTCGAGGTAGGAGGCATGTTGAGCGTGGACCGCCTTGGCCAGCGCGGGCTCCCGGTACAGGAGCCCAGCGCAGTCAAAGGGGGCAAAAAGCCATTTATGGGGGTCCACGACGAACGAGTCGGCGTGCTCGGACCCCCGAAAAAGGGCCTTTACGCTTTCGGATTTCGATAAAAGAGCCGCTCCTCCGTAGGCCGCGTCGATATGGAACCACAGCCCCCGCCGCCCGCATACCTCCGCCAGCCCGGCCAGGTCGTCCACTATCCCGGCGTTGGTCGTCCCGGCGGTAGCCACCACCGCCACCACGTCGCTGGGGCCCGGATCGGCCCGCAACGCCGCTTCCAACCCGGCGCCCGTCAGGCGGTGGCCGGGGCTCTCGACAGTGAGCACGCCGGTCCCTATCACGTGCAGCGCTTTGGTCACCGAAGAATGCGCCTCCTGGCTGACAGCGACGCGCACGTCCTGGCGTCCGAGCCGAGCCCGGCCCTGGTCGCGGGCGACCACAAGCGCCGACAGGTTGGCGGCGGAGCCGCCGGAGACGAAGCAACCGCCGGCTTGGGGCGGCATCCCGGCCAGGTCAGCCAGGAACCCGAGCGCCTGGTTCTCCGCCATAACGGCGCCGCCTGCTTCCAGCCATGAAGTCCCCTGG
>JASHVH010000118.1 GCA_030039575.1 Acidimicrobiales bacterium
ATGACGTCCTCGGCCAGCAGGTGCCGCCACTCTTCGTTGCGCAGCCGGCCTCCCATTTCAAAGGGGTCCACGCCATGTTCGGACAGCCAACGCCCGACATCGAGGCCGTAATACTGCTTGGACCAAAGCATCCCGGCCAGTGCCTGGCGGATGACCAACTTCTCGTCTTCGTCGTGGTCGACCTCCAGCAGCTCCTCCCAGAAAGCCTCGGCCTCCCGCCGCCGTTCGTCCATCACGTGGTCGAAATCAGCGAACGGCGCGCTGGCCGGCCCGTTGCCCGGGCCCTTGGCCAGGTCCGTATTGGTCAGGCGGAACCGTAGAGCCCTGCTGTCGTGGGCCGGCACGACCAGCCGGTAAAGCAGAGCCGCCTTGGTACCGATCCCGTCCGGGTCGACGGCCGCGGTGTCCCCGTGCACCACATACCGGTGAATGCCGTCTTTCACGTACGGCTCCACGTTGGGAGTCTCGAAGATCCGCTCGTTGTTCGTCTCGTTCCCGGTTACCAGGACGGGCACGACGCCCTCGCCGTAAAACCAGCGCCGGCCCAGCGTGGCGTGCTCGGTCATGAGGCCGCTCAAGTCTTTATAAGCAGTGACGGTCCGCATCGATGGCTTTTCGGCGTCACCGGCCCATGACCACGTGTGACGGAACCAGAGCTGGGGCAGTACGTGCAACTCTTCGTCATCGGGGCCGCGGTTGTGCACCGTGACTTGCATCAATATGTCTTCTGGGGCCGCCTTGGCGTATTCGACGAAAACGTCATAATAGCGGCCCTCATCGAACACGCCGGTATCGAGTAGTTCGTACTCCGGGTCTCTCAACCCCCGCTCGGCGTTGGTCGATACCAGCTCGTCGTACGGGAAGGCCGCTTGTGGGTACTTGTAAAGCATCCTGAGGTAGGACGAAGTCGGCATGGCGTCAAGGTAGAAATAACACTCCTTCACGTCCTCCCCATGGTTCCCCTCGCTGTTCGTGAGCCCGAACAGCCGCTCTTTCAGGATCGGGTCCCGACCGTTCCACAACGCCAGCGCCAAGCACAGCAACTGGTTGTCGTCACTGAAGCCGGCCAACCCGTCCTCGCCCCACCGGTAGGCGCGTGAACGAGCCTGGTCATGGGTGAACGACGACCAGGCGTCGCCGCCCGCGCTGTAGTCCTCGCGCACCGTGCCCCACTGCCGCTCGCTTAGGTAGGGGCCCCATCGCCGCCACGGCACTCCCTCTGTGTCCGCCTCCCGCAACCGCTGCTGTTCGATGCCGACCATTGCTTACACCTTTCTCACCGTCCGTAACAACCCAACCACCGCTAACGGATGGCCGCAAGAGACGGCGCGCCACCGCCGTCCCGAGGTGCAATAACGGAAATTGCGTGCAAATTGCTCACCCGGCAGGAGACATCGGCGGCCGGGCCCATCGGCTGGGGCGCACCCGCCCGGTGATCACCGCAACCCGGAAAGGGTCAGCATCGCCAACGCGGCCGCCAACGAGAGGGGCGCGGCCACCAGGCCCAGGCGGGTAGCCCTGAGAACGGAGGGGCGCGCTTGGGCTGTCCGAGCCGCCTTCCACCACAAGGCCCAGGCCAGTGACCCGGTCACGAAGAGGTTAGGCCCGATGTTCAGGCCCATCAGTAGCGCGAAAGGTCTTGGAGGTGGGCGGGACGCCAGCAGCGAAGCAGCCGGGAGGTTGTTCACGAACACAGTGAGGACCGCGGCCAGCCCTGCTGTCGCCCAGGTCCCAAGGTGGTGCAGCAACTCTGCCGGGCCCGACCACACCCGCCCCAAGGTGCCGAGGGCAACGGCGATACCGAAGAGCCCGATCAGGACGGGCAAGCCGAGCACGTCCAGTACCCGCCTCCCCTGTGCCGGCCAGGCCCGCGTCTTCAGGAGGACGGCGGCGACACCCACGACGGCCACAGGCAAGGCCGGTGACTTGAGCAGTACGACGAAAATGGTGGCCGCCGCGATGGCGATGAGGCCGACGCCGAAGACGGGCCGCTCGACCTTGCCTGTAGCCGTCGCGGTGGTGCGGATGGAGCGATGGTTGGCCACGCCGACGACGGCGGCGGTGACCAGTATGGCTGCCACTCCGGCCGGCGCCATCTCCCGGAAGAAGTGGCCCCCCGACAAGTGGACCTGGCCGAGGACTATCAGGTTCGTGAGGTTCGACCCCGGGAGCAATAACGAGCCGGCGTTCGCGAGCAAGATGCAGCCGTAGAGCAGCGGAGCCTCTCCCTCGCCCCGAGTGCGGGCCGTGTACACGAGGATGGGCGTGAGGAAGGCGACGGAAGTGTCCAGGTTGAGAAGTGTCGTCACCGTCGCGATGAGGAGCACGGCACCTGCGTACAGGACGGTCCCATTGCGGGCCACGCGCGCCAGGACCTGCCCGGCGGCGGCGAACAGGCCGTCCTCGTTGGCTACCAGGCCTACGAGCAGGAGCCCCGACACCAGGACGAACGGAGGCCAGTCCTGGGACGCCGCGGCGCCCGCCTCGTGAGGACGTACGGCGGCGGCCACGACCGCCCCGGCGCCGCCCAACCCGGCCGCCACCCGCGGGGCCGCCCGAGGGAGCCGTTGCAGAGCGGAAGGCCGGCGCTCCGTCAGCGGCCTCGCGGTCTCGTCCTCACCCCCGATCACCGGCGCGGACCTACCCGCGCTTCGTGGTCAAGGCACCGGGACCGCACAAGTCGAATATCTACCCACGGTCCTTATGGTTCAGCGGCGTTGTCCATGAGGCGGGCCAGCACCCGGTCCTGCGCCAGAAGGTGCTCCTGAAGTTTCACGACCTCGTGGATGACGGCGTCGGCATCGCTGAAAGTGTCCTCAGCGCGCTGGTCTGCGGCGGAGGCGAGCAGGTTTTGCCCGACAATGACGACCGACAGGAGGAACAGTTGCAGGAACGTCTGCGACACCCATGAGACGATCACGACCTCGCTGTGCGAGCTGATGGCCGCCGGCAGGCTCACTAAGGCGATGGCGGCAAAGGCGTAGGCGCACCACATGGTCCCGACCCCGCTGGTTATCTTCACCGCCAGCCAGGCGTTCAAGCGAGCCACCACGCTTCCGCGAGGGAGTTGGTCGCTCACTCTGCCGGCGTGTGAGGCGTGCTCGAGCTTCTCCTTTGTGCGGCGGTGGGGGACGTAGGTGTAGAGGGCGCTGCTCTCCATGGGGACTCCTTCCCTCGGGCTCTGGCTTCACTCGGGCTCTGGCTTCAGTCTGATTTTGGCTTGCGTGGGGCTTGCGCTCCAGGCTCGGGGCTCGGGGCTCGGGGCTCGCGGCTCGCGGCAGAAAGTAGCTTGGCCCAGTCTTGCCTGGACACACGCTTCGGTTCGGCTCACAAACCGGCCGTGGCGCCCGGGGCGAGGCCTGCCCTGCCGGCCTTGCCTGCACTGCTCCGTCGCCGCTACGGCAGTCCGGGAACAACGCGGCGGCGTGAAGCGCTTACCGCTTCTGGTATAGTTCCAGAGTTCACAAGGAAGCTCCCGGCCCTGAGGAGGTGAGCCAGATGACACGAAAACCCCCAAGTACCTGGCGCCCTCCGATGCCGGCGCAACCTTAGTCCCTCGAGGTTCCTCCCCCGCTGCGGTCCCCGCAGCCTCCAGGCATTGGAGAGCACGCTCCCCGTTGACGCGTAGCCGCGCCCGCTAGCCGAGCGCCAATTGCTTGAAAGGAGGCCGCCATGGCCCGCAGGACCACCTTCAACCCCGCCGTCTCGACGCTCCCGGAAGGCATCGTCGATGACGCCGCAGTACTTGACAACGCCCATGTGGGTGACATCCGAGGAGCCCTCGGGACTATTCGACGCGGAGACGTCGCGGCCCGGCCCGGCCTCTCCGCCAAGCTCAAGACGCTATTGGCCATCGTCGGCCCCGGCCTCATCGTCATGGTCGGGGACAACGACGCGGGCGCCTTTGGCACGTACACGCAGGCGGGCCAGAACTACGGGACCCACCTCCTGTGGACCCTGTTGTTGCTCGTACCGGTCCTGTACGTGAACCAGGAAATGGTGCTGCGCCTCGGAGCGGTGTCCGGCGTCGGCCACGCCCGGTTGATAATGGAGCGCTTCGGCAAGTTCTGGGGCGCCTTCAGTGTTATCGACCTTTTCATCCTGAACGCCCTGACCATCGTCACCGAGTTCATCGGCGTGACACTGGCCGTCGGTTACCTCGGCCTGCCGAAGTTGCCCTCGGTGGCCCTGGCGGGCGCGCTGGTGGTGGGGGCGGTCAGTACCGGGAGTTTCCGCCGGTTCGAAAGGGTATGCATGGCACTGGTAGTGGGGTCGATAATTTTGATCCCCATATTCGTGGCAGTGCACCCGCCGGCAATGCAAATGGCCCATGACTTTGTCGTGCCCGGGCTCCCGCACGGGGCAGCGCTATCTACTGTGATGCTCCTCATCATCGCCATAGTGGGCACGACGGTGGCCCCGTGGCAGCTCTTTTTCCAGCAGTCATATGTGATCGACAAGCGGATCACACCCCGGTTCATAAAGTACGAGCGCGTCGACCTTTGGATAGGGATAGTGATAGTCGTCGTCGGCGCCGCCGCTATGTTCGGCTTTTCCGATGCCGTTTTCGCCGGGCGGCCCGAGTTCGGCAATTTCACCACTGCCGCCGGGGTGGCTGAGGGGCTCGGCCGTTACGTCTCGAAAACAATGGGCGACCTGTTCGCCATCGCGCTGCTGGACGCCAGCATTATCGGGGCTGCTGCTGTGGGATTGGCGACGGCCTATGCGGGCGCTGACGTCCTCGGGATAAACCACTCCCTGCACCGCCCGATAACCAGGGCCAAGGGTTTCTACGCCTGCTACGCCGGCCTTATGGTCGTCGCCGCCGCACTGGTCCTAGCCCCGGGGGTCCCTCTTGGCCTGCTGACCGAGGGAGTGCAGACACTGGCCGGAGTGTTGCTGCCCAGTGCCACAGTGTTCCTGCTGCTTCTCTGCAACGACAAAGAAGTGCTCGGCCCCTGGGTCAATTCCAAGAAGTTGAACATCTTTACCGCCACTGTGATCGGCGTCCTCGTGGTGATGTCGGTCATCCTCACGGCCAGCGTGCTTTTCCCGGCTATAACCAGTGGTCAGATCCTGGCTGTAATGGGCGTCGGTGCCGGGGTGGGGATCGTCGTGGGGCTCTACTTTGTCGTCAGACAGCGGCAAACGGAGGCGTTGACGGTACCGGTCGAGTGGCAGAAAAGGGAGACCTGGCGTATGCCGGCCCTGAACCGCCTGGCCCGGCCGGTGATGTCGGCGCAGCGCAAGGTGGGCCTGACCACTTTACGGGCTTACCTGTTGGTCGCCTTCGCCTTGGTCGTGGTGAAGGTGGTGGAGGTGGCCGTCAAGTAAGCGCGGCGGCCTCTCTCGCCATGCGGACGCCGACTTGGGTGCAACATGGCGTTCTCGTTGCGCTTTGGCCAAAAAAGTTGGTGGAAACGCAACCAGAACGAGTGCTTGCACCCAAAGGCGCTAATCGCATGGCAAAACGGGCCCCAAACGGGCAGCGCACGAGAAAACGCAGGGCTTGACGTCGCTTCACCGCGACCCGGTTGAACCTACGAAGCCGCCACCACCTCATGGCCAAGGGCCGCGAGGCGCGCTCCCAGCTCGTCGAGCGGGACGTCGGCCAGCCGGTCGGTCAGGGAACAGCCGGCGATGCTGAGGCGGACCGTCC
>JASHVH010000119.1 GCA_030039575.1 Acidimicrobiales bacterium
CGAGACCATACCCGCGCGCACCGTACAGATCTCAGGCCAGCTCGCTGGCGCAGGCGCCGAGGACGTCGAGGTTGAAGTGGGCGTTTCGGTACTTGAACGGGTCGAAGGCCCACCGCATCCGGCGTACGCCGCGCCCCAGCGCCACCTCCCGCTGGGCTAGTTTCAGTTGGCGCCCGACGCCACAACCCTGCCAATCAGGCAGCACCGCCGCTGTCTGGGAATACTGATAGGGAAAGCCGTTTTCCGGGTCCTGCGCCAGGAAACTGAACGCGAAGCCCACAAGCTGGTCACCGGCGAAGGCCCCGACCACTATGCCGCTGTTGCGAGCGAGAGCAATGAGGAGCCTGGCGTTGAGTGAACCCTCGTCGGCCCGCAGCGCAAATACCCGCCGGTATAGAGCTTCGCACTGCGCCATTTCTTCGGGCGCCGCGAAAGGCCGGACTTCCACACCGGGTACCGCCGCCACGCTCGTCAACTCCGGGCCGGTTCCACGGGAGGACGGGCCAGAGGCAGGGTGGCGGAGAAATGACAAGCGGAGCGGTGGCCCGCTCCCGCGTCGCTCAACTCGGCCAGGGCCGGCTCCGATTCTTCACAAAGCTGTTGCGCGTACTTGCAACGGTCGCGGAACCGGCAACCGGAAGGAAGCCTCGAGAGGCGGGGTGGTTCGGTGCCGGCTGTGCCGGGGACGCTGAAGTCGGCCGGCTGCAACGTGGGTATCGCCTGCAGCAAGGTTTGCGTGTAAGGGTGACGAGCGTTCTCGAAGACATCGACAGTGGCGCCCTCTTCGAGCAATCGGCCCATGTACATCACCGCCACCCGGTCGCACAGGTGGCGGACCACGGCCAAGTCGTGGGCGATGAACAGGATCGAGAGCCCGAGCTTCCGGCGCAGCTCAGCGAACAAGCGCACGATCCCCGCCTGGACCGACACGTCCAGCGCCGACACGGGCTCGTCGGCCACCAGGAGCTCCGGGCGGGGGGCGAGAGCCCGCGCGATGGCCACTCGTTGGCGCTGCCCACCAGACATTTGGCGGGGACGGGCGGGCAGAAGCTGACCTGGCAGGTGGACCTGGGTGAGCAAGTCCTCACATGTGCTCCCTACCAATTCCCGGGGGACGACCCGATGGACACGCAAAACCTCGGCCAGCTGCTGCCGCACGGTCATGCGGGGGTCGAGCGACGAGTACGGGTCCTGGAAGACCATCTGGATCCGACGGCGGAGCTCCGGCGGCCGGTCGCGCACCGTCAACGGCGCACCGTCGAAATTTGCCTCCCCGTCAACCGTTTCGCACAGGCCGACAACGACCCGTGCCAGGGTCGACTTACCCGACCCGGACTCCCCCACCAGCCCGACGATCTCGCCCCGGCCGACCTTGAGCGAGACTCCGTCCACCGCTCGCACCGGGATATGGCTGCGCCTCGACCTGAACGTGACTCTTATGTCCGACAGCTCGAGGAGAGCGTCGCTCACCGGACGGCCTCGAGCCCCTCGGCCGCCGACTGGCACGCGTCTACGTGGATGCAGGCACTCGCTCGGCCATTACCCAGGTCGCGCAAGGGCATCTCGCCGCTCGAGCACTCGATGGTGGCGAGGCTGCAGCGAGGATGGAAGGCGCAACCCGCCGGCCTCGCCCCGACATGTGGCGCCGACCCGGGGATGCCCGTGAGCTCGTCGACCACTGTGTGCACGTCCGGGGTGGCGCGGATCAATCCCAATGTGTACGGATGACGGGGAGAAGCGAAGATCTCCGCCACGGACCCCTTTTCGACGATGCTGCCCGCGTACATGACTTGTAGGCGCTGGCAGAGCTGAGCGACAACCGCGAGGTCGTGGGTCACGTAGAGCAGGCTCATCTGGCTCTCCTGCCGGAGCCGGGCAAGCAAGGCGACGATCTGAGCCTGAATGGTGACGTCGAGGGCGGTCGTCGGCTCGTCGCACAGCACGAGGCGGGGCTGGCACGCCAGAGCGGCGGCGATCATCACCCGTTGCCGCAAGCCACCGGAAAGCTCGTGGGGGTACAAGGAGAGGACGGCGTCCGGATCCCGGATGCCCATGTGACGGGCCAGCTCCAAAGCATGCTCACTGGACTCTCGTCGGCTCCAACCGAGCTGGCGCCTCGCCGCGTCAACGATCTGTTCGCCGACGCGAACGACAGGGTTCAAAGCCGTCATCGGTTCTTGGAAGATCATGGTGACCCCGGTGCCCCTTACGCGCTGGAGAGAGCGCTTCCCGCCGCTGAGCAAGTCGACCCCTTCGAAACGGACGGCGCCCCCTTTAACGGTCGCGCCGGCGGGCAGGAGCCCAAGGATCGCCCGAAGAGTCAGGCTTTTGCCACTACCTGACTCGCCGACGAGCCCAACCGCTTCTCCGGCCATGATGTTGAACGAGACATTGCTGACCACGTCGACTCGGCGACGCTCCCCAGGCGGCGACACGCTCACAGTAAGCCCCTCAACTTCGAGCAGGCCCGGTCGCCCACTGGGAGCCGGCGGGACCAACGCCGGGCCCCTCTCCCGTGGGCGCACCAGGTGCCCAGCCCTCATCGTTCGACGCTGAGCAGCTCGGCCAGCCCGTCTCCCAAAAGGGAGAGGCCGAGGCCAGTCAGCACCACTGCGATGCCCGGGATAGTGGACAGTTCCCAATGAGTGGTGAGGAACTGTTGACCACTGGCCATCATCTCCCCCCAGTCCGGGGTTGGCGGCGGTATCCCCAAGCCAAGGTAACCAAGCGTGACGATAGCGAGGATATCGAGGACGATGTCAGAGGTGGCAAAGACGATCGCCTGGCTAACCACGTTGGGGACGATGTGGCGCAACACAATGCGCGAGGTGGAAAACCCTTCTGCCTTCGTGGCCAGCACGTATTCCTGGTTTTTGGCCACCAGTGTCGCGCCACGAACGATCCTCGCGTAGGAGACCCAACTTACAACGGTGATGGCGATGATGATGCTCCCTGTCCCCGGGCCAAGGAGGAAGACCAAGAGCATCACGAGGACATAGAAAGGAAAGGCCACGACGACGTCCGCCAGCCGCATTACCGTGGCGTCGAGTGCGCTACCAAAATACCCGGCGAAGACCCCCGCCAGAGTACCGATGACGAACGGGGAAAGAACGGCGATGAACGCCACGAACAGATCCGTCCGCGCGCCGTACACGAGCCGGGACCAGACGTCCCGGCCGAGCTGGTCGGTCCCCAGCCAGTGGGCCGCGCTCGGGCCGGCCAGGATGTTCGTAAGGTCCTGGGTCGTGGGGTTGTACGAGGTCACGAGCGGGGCAAAGATCGCCAGCCCCACTATTACCCCGAGCACGGCCCCGCCGGCAATCAGCGCGGGTGGGAGCTTGCGCCGTTGCTGCGCTTTCTCGACTACGTACTCGGCCGAGACCGTGGTCACGTCAGGCGCACCCGTGGGTCGAGGACAGCGTAAGCGAGGTCGGTCAGAAGGTAGACGAGGACGACCAGGACGGCGAAGACGAGGGTGATGCCCTGGACAACGGGAAAGTCGCGGTCAAGGATGGACTGCACCATGAGCGACCCGAGGCCAGGCAGGGCGAACACGTTCTCGATGACCACGGTGCTGCCCACCAGGAAACCGATGTTGACGCCGAGCACGCTCACCGCCGCGACAGCCGCGTTGCGGAGGCCATAGCGCGTCAGCACAACGCTCGGGCTGGCGCCCTTAGCCCGGGCAAACGCGACATAGTCCGAGCCAAGCGCCTCGATCAAGCTTGTCCGCAGGCTCCGGACCAGCATTGGAGATACCGATATGGCAATGGTGAGCCCCGGGAGCACCAGGGACCAGAGGTGGCTTGGCCACGTCTCTCCGTAGCCTCCGACCGGGAAAACGGGGACCACTAGCCCGAACAAAATGATCAGGCAGGTACCCACCCAGAAGCTCGGCATCCCGATCCCCACCGTGCCGACAACCCGGACACTGTGGTCCGCCGCCCCGCCGGGATGCAGGGCGGCCAGGGTGGCCAGAGGTACCGAGATGATGACTGACCCGACGGCCCCATAGACGAGCAGGAGCAACGTAACGGGCAACCGGCCGACGAGCAAGCCGGCGGTCGAGGACTGGTAAAAGAGCGATTGGCCCAGGTTGCCGTGCACAAGGCGGTCGAGGAAGAGCCAGTACTGGACAGGTATGGGGTGGTCAAGGCCCCAGGCCTTGTTCAGTGCCGCGACGGCGCTCGGTGTGGCCCGGTCGCCCAGGAAGCTCCTGGCCGGATCCCCAGGTACCAGATGGATGCTGAAAAAAAGCAGCAAGGTGACACCGAAGACAACCGGGACCAGTAGCAATAACCGGCGAGCAACATATCGAGCGAGCATTCGCCTAACACCCCTTTAAGTTCCCGGGAACAACACTTGAACCAAGGACGAGGCGAGGGCCGCCGCGCTGCCTGGGCCCTCACGGCACCCTGCAGCGCGGCGTGGCGCTCACGGTCAGTGGCTCAACCAGACGTTCTCTAGATGGTAATTGCCCGTGGGGTACACGTCGAAGCCATGCACCTTGGTGGAGTAGGCATAGGCGAACGGCTCGTAGTACAGGAAGGCCATGGGCGCGTCCTCGGCCACTTGCACCTGGATCTTGTCGTACAGCTGCTGGCGCTGGGCCTGGCTGAAGATCCGCTCGGCCTGTTCGGCCCAACTGTCGACTTGCGGGCTGTCCCAGTTAGTGAAAAGCGCATGCGTCTTCTGTCCCGTATTACCGCCCATGGCCGAAAAGCTGATCATCTCGTCAGGGTCGATGATGTCGGTCGTATCATAATTGAACGCCATCTGGTACTGCCCGTTTTGAATGTCCGTATATTCGCTGTTGGGGTCCACCTCCTTCAACGTAACTTTTATCCCGAGAGGCTTCAGCTCCGCTTGGACAATCTGGCCGAGCGAGTTCTCGGTGGAGTCTCCCGAACCCACGATGAGCGTGGTGGAAAAGCCGTGGGGCACTGAAGACTTCGCCATCGCCTCCTTAGCCGCCTTGAAGTTGTACTGGATCCCCGGGGCGGAGGGGTCGTGGGCCCACAGGGCCGGGGACAGGATCGAGTTTGCCACCGTGCCGTGACCGAACAAGACCGCCTGGACCATGGCTTCGCGGTCCACCGCATAAGAAATGGCCCGGCGGACGTTGAGGTCCGCGAAAGGCTTCTGGTCTTCGTTGAACTGCAAGAACTCAGTCCAGCTGGCGGGGAAGAGGGTGGCGGTCACGCCTGCGGTATGCTGTAGCTGAGAGATGCTCGAAAAGGGCGGGAACTCGTCGATTTGTGCCTGTCCTGACTCCACTTGTAGCTGGCGAGTGTTGTCGTCGGGGACAGCGGTGAAGTTCACGGCGTCGAGGTAGGGCTTGCCCGGCTGCCAGTAATAAGGGTTCTTCACCAGCTCCAGCACGCTACCCTTCACCCATTGCTTGACCATGAACGGGCCGGTGCCGATCGGATGGGCAAAAAACTGAGCCTGGGTCTCGCCTCCGAAATTGTCCGGGATGATCCCGTTGGCAAACAGGGCCATGTCCGACAGGAGGGGCGCCCAAGGATATTTCGTGGTGATGACGACGGTGTAGGGGTTTGGGGTCGCGATGTTGGCGATAGCGGTGTCGATGAAGGCAAACGGGTTGGTCGCCTTGGCTGACACGCGGTCAATGGAGAACTTGACGTCAGCGGAAGTCATAGGTTTGCCGTTTTGGAAGCGGACCCCGTGGCGGAGGTTGAAGGTCCAGGTGAGGTGGTTGGGTGAGAGCGTGTAACTCGTAGCCAGCCAAGGCTCGAGGGAATGGCCGTTGGGGGCCGAGACGTAGAGCGTCTCGTAGATGTTCTCGGCGGCCCAAATGCTTTCGTTATCGGTCATGTTCGTCGGGTCGAGGGTCAAAATATCCGTACTTCGAGCGAATGTCAGTGTCCCGCCGCGTTGGATGGCGTCGGGTCGAACTTCGTGTGCCCGCGGTGACGCCTCGGCCACCGCGGCCGTCAAGGGGAGCATTAGCAAGGCACTGCCTGCAATTGCAGTAAGAGCGGTCGAACGTCTCATTAACTTTCAACTCCTTCGTGTCGTGTCGGCGGGTGGTCAGGATGAACGGACAGGCTCTGAAAAGCGGTCCCGAGAGGTGAATTAATTAGCTCGGCAAACTGGTCGGCGCTCACGTTGCCACCTGACAACACGATGCCGACGCGGCGACCGCGAGGGACAATTGCGCCGGCAAGCAGTGCCGCGACCCCCACGGCGCCGCTCGCCTCGACGACGAATTTCATGTGTTCGAAGCAAAAACGCATCGCGGCCACAATGGCCTCGTCGGAGACGAGGACGACCTCGTCCACCAAGCGCTGGTTAATGGCAAACGTCCTGGCACCAGGGGCTAATGTCCGCAACCCGTCGGCGATGGTCTGCGGCGAGCCGGGACAGGGCTCTAGCCGTCCGCTGGCCAGAGAGCGGAACGTGTCGTCTGCCGCCTCAGGTTCGACCCCGACGATGCGGCACCCGGGGAGCAGCGCCGCGATGACCGTACCGACACCGGCGATGAGCCCCCCACCGCCCACTGGCACGATGACCATGTCCAACTGGCCGGCATCGGCCACCATCTCGAGAGCCAAAGTGCCCTGCCCGGCCATGACTTCGTAATCCTCGAACGGCGGTACCAGGACCGCACCGGTGGCGCCGGCAATATGCTCCGCAATCCGTTCCCGACTTTCCTGAGTGGGGTCATATGTGCGGACCTCTGCCCCAAACGCTTCGATGGCGTCGACTTTGGGCGGAGCGGCACCTTCGGGCACCACGACGGTGGCCGGGATGCCAAGCAACGAGGCGGCCAAGGCGACAGCGGCGCCATGGTTGCCGGACGAATAAGCCACCACGCCGGCGTGGCGTTCAGTAAGAGTTAACTGCGCCAGCCGGTTGTAGGCCCCCCTGAACTTAAATGACCCGCTGCGCTGGAACTGCTCCGGTTTCAGCACTACTCGAGCCTGAATGAGCTCGTCGAGCGCCGGGCAGGTCGTAGCGGCCGTGCGGTGGGCGATACCGTTGATGCGTTGCGCTGCGGCACGGACGCTTTCGATCGTGAGCGGAGAGCCGCAAACAGGCGTGGTGAGCTCAGTACCGCTGGTCACGTCGCCACCGTCCGTTGCTGTGGCCCCGGCGACGGCTCTGGTTCGCTGAGCGCCACGGCCGGCGCCTCGGTTGCTTCGGAGTAAACGGCGAGGTCGCTGGCGAGCTCTTCCCTGGCCGTCAGGCGATGACGGGCCGACCGGGCGTGAACCGCGGCAAGCGTGGCGAGTGCGTGCAGGACGGAGGCAATGGCTGTTGGGGAGTCAACAAGTGACTCACTCCCGATCTCGGCAATAAGCGGCAGCTCCACCAGGTTGGCCAGCGGCGAAGCAGCGTCGTCGGTGATGCCGATAACGGGAGTGCCGGCGCGACGGAGTGCATGGACGGCGGCAACCGAACCCCGGCTGTACCGGCGGACGCTGAAGCAGACGGCGACATCGCGCTGTGTGGCGTCAACCAGCACGTCCATTGGCCTGTTGACCAGACCGTCCAGGACGGTCACGGAGGGAAGGAAGGACTGCAAGTCGGCGCCCAGGAGGTGGGCATAGGCGTACGACTTGCGCTCGCCGATGATGTACCGCCGTCGGCCGGCAACGAGCATCTCGGCCGCCAACGCCAGTGAGCCGTTGTTGGCCAACGAGCGCAATGTAGACGCCACGTTCGATGTCTCACGTTCGATGATCCGGTCCACAAGCGATTTGGGCGCCGGATGTCTGGCGAGCCGGGCAGAGAACCGAGCCCCGGGGGTGCGCAATTCGCGGTCGACAGTGATGCGAGCTCGTTGGCGTACTTCAGCAAAATCACGAAAGCCGGCGGCCGCGGCGAGCTCATCTAGCAGCTGTGGCGAGGCCGCGCCCCGGCGGAGCAGGCGAGCCGGCTCATCGAGCAATGCTCTTGGGTAATCCTGAGCGATCGTGCGGACTAGGCGCCGGCCCGGCTCGCCGAAGGCTGGTGCCGCGTCCTCGAGGCACTGCAAAAGCGACGTCGGACGGTGGGGGACGACGTTCATGCCAATAGCGCTGGGTTTTCTACCCCTGGTAGAATGATGGGCGGTACGATGGCTATTGGACGTGGTCATGGTTCTACCACCAATGGAGGGTGGGTACATGTCGCGGAGCATGGACGTTGATGAACAGTCTGTTAACCGCTTGGCGCTGGTGCTAGCCGACGGTGTGCGTGGGCTCAGGAAGAGCCGCGGGGAGACGCTTGACGAGGTGGCTAAGAGAGCCGGGCTTTCACGAGCGTTCGTCGGCCAGATCGAGACCGCCGGCGCCAACCCGACCCTGGCCAGCTTGGTCTCGCTGGCTGCGGCTCTCGGGACTGACCTCTTTTCTCTCCTTCAACCGGGGCCAAAAGCCGTCGACCAGTTGGAGCCGGTCGTTCGTCGTGCCCGCCCGGTAGGGCACTGGCCCGCTCGGTCCGGGCGTACCTATGAGCTGTCAGCCCCCGAAGCGAGCACCTTCGCCGCTCAGTTGACGGACGGTGCACCGATCGACCACGACCAACTGGTGGCTCATGACGGCGAAGAGTTCTGTATGGTCCTCGATGGCGCTTACGACGTCTACATCGGTCACGAGGAGTTCACCCTGAGCGCCGGCGACTCCGCGCATTATGCCGCCTCGCAGCCGCACAGGATCGCCCCCGCTGGCGACGGAGGGCGAATCCTCGTCATCTTCGGCCCGGTCCCGTAAGGCAGCGGCGGTCCCCCTTGAGCGACGCCCTACCGGCAACACCTATGACCGCCGTCAGGCCGGCCGGCCCGCCCTCGGACGGGTTCGCGGTCTCGCCCACCCTGGCGATCAACGAGCGAGTGGCTGAGCTGCGCCGGGAAGGCAGGGACGTCCTCCACCTCGGCTTTGGTGAGGCCGGCCTACCGGTACACCCTGTGCTGCGTCAGGCATTGGCCGGCGCAGCCCACCTCAACTCGTACGGGCCGGTCGACGGCAGCAGCAGCCTGCGCGGCGCCATCGCCGGCTGGTTCAACCGCCGGGGCCTTCCGACCGAACCGGCCGCGGTCGTGGTCACGCCAGGGTCCAAGGCGGCGCTGTTCGCGCTCCTGCTCGCCCTGCCGGGCGATGTGATCCTTCCTCGCCCGTCGTGGGTCAGTTACGCGCCGCAGGCCACCATGCTTGGCAAGCGCACCCTTGCCCACCCCGCACCGGCTGTTTCGGGGGGTATCCCGGACCCGGGAACGCTGCCGGAGGCCCTCGCCCAGCACCGCCGCGACGGCCTTGACCCCCGGATCATGATCGTGACGGTGCCGGACAACCCGACCGGCACTTTCCCGGACACGGCACTGCTCGCCCGTCTCGTCGAGGTCGCTCGGGCCGAAGGCGTAACGATCATCGCCGACCAGATCTACGCGGAACTGGCCTATGACCCCGCCGCCGTCCCGGACGTCGCCGCAATAGCCCCCGAGACGACATTCGTTACCACCGGCTTGAGCAAAGCGTACGCGCTCGGGGGCTGGCGGTTCGGCGTGGTACGGGTGCCGGCAAACGCCCTGGGCGAGGCTACCCGGCTGCGCTTACGGGCAATCGGCAGCGAGATCTGGTCGTGCGTGCCCGCCCCCATTGCGGCGGCGGCCCAGGTCGTCTATGAAGCCCCGGCCGAGCTGACGAGCTACCTCGACGCGGCCCGCCAGGTTCACGCCGGGCTGTGCGGAGCGGTACACAGGATCGTCGAGCGCACAGGCATGAGCTGCCGGCCGCCCCAGGCCGCCTTCTACCTGTACCCGGCGCTGCACAACGGCGGCTGCCCGGCATGGTCCGCGGATGACCTCGCCACAGAACTGCTCGAGGGCCAACGGATCGCCGTCCTCCCGGGCACCGCGTTTGGGGACGACCCTGCGTTTTTGCGCTTCCGGCTGGCGACCAGCCTCCTTTACGGCACGACGGAAGATCAGAGGTGGGAGACGTTGTCGAGCGCCCGCCAGGGGAACTTATTGTCCCTTCCGCGCATCGCCAATGCGCTCGACCGGATCGAAGCCGGGCTGAGCGCTCTGGTCGCCGCCCATGGACGCGTCCATCCGTGCCCCGAATAAATTCAGGGTTTGATGCGGGGTAAAGGCTTCGCCGGCGGCCGCAGCCGCGGGATAATCGGGCATGATTGCGCCGTTAGAGGGCGATGGCCGTGGGCCGGCCCGACTGATGGTGAGGCTCCTAGGCCCTTTTTCCGTAGCCCTCGGAGGGCGACACGCGGGGCCATGGCCGCGCCCGAGCGCCAAGCGTTTGTGCGAGCTCGTCCTTATCAGCCCCGGCCGGCGGATAACCAGGGAAAGGGCCTGCGGGGAACTTTTCCCCGACCTTGACCCGGACCGGGCCGGACGGGCGGTGATCAAGTCCCTGTCCATGGCCCGCGCCACCCTTGCCCAATTGGACGGAGCGGGCGCCGGGCTGATCCAGGCGGACCGTTATTCGATCTGGGCGGCCGAGGATCTGCTTGACGTCGACCTCGACGCTCACCGAGCCGCACTCGAGAGTGCCATAGCCATGGAGGGCGGCGTGGCCCGCGACGAGGCCCTGCTAGAGGCACTGCTCGAGGACCGCCCGCTCCTCGCTGACGAACCGAGCGCTGACTGGGCGGTCCGCGCCCGAGAGCTGTTGGACGGCACACGGATGGAGGCGCGTTTGGCCCTCGCTCGCGACCGCGCCCACGGTTTCGGGCGCTCGGCGCCAGAAAACGTGGTCCAAGCCTGGGAAGCCTGCCTCCGGGCGGACCCTTCGTGCGAAGAGGCGGCGGCGGCCCTTGTACGCATTTATGGCGCCCAGGGCCGGCCTTCCTTGGTCGAAGCCACTTATCGTCATTGCTGTCAGGCGGTCGAGGATCTCGGGCTGCGCCCTTCGGCCAGCCTCGAGTCGGCGTACACCAGGTCGAGGCCCAGTCCTCCGACGGCTCTGCCTGCGCTCGGCATCGGTGAAATGACTGCGGGGCCCGACGAACTTCGCGTCGTGAGCGTCATCTGCGCTGAGCTTTCCGCGCCTTTGGGTGCCGGTCTTGCCCCCGAAGACCTCAAAGATGCCGTCTCGGGCGCTCTGGCCCTCTTGATCGGCCATATCGAGGCCCTCAGCGGCACCGTCACCTCGGTGTCGTCATCGGGCCTCGAGGCTGTGTTCGGCGCCCCGGTGTCGCACGACGACGACCCCGAACGAGCCGTACGAGCGGCCTACCGAATGCAGTCTGCCCTTGACGCGGAGACCGGGACGAGCCTTCGCATCGGCGTCGAGACAGGGCCGGCCGTAGTCGGCCCGGTCGGGGACGGTAACAGGTACGGCGTGGTGGGAGAAATCGTGGCCACCGCTGGGCTCCTGGCCTCAGCGGCAAAGGCCGGCTCGGTACTTGTCGGACCGGTTACCCAAAGTTCCGTCGAAGCACGTTTCGAATGGGCTCCGGGCCGGGAAGTGGTCCGGCCACGTCAGTCAAAACCAATCATGGCCACTCCTTTGGTACGGGCCAAAGCACGGCCCGGGCCCTTTAGCGGGCGGCACAGGGCTTGGGCGGCACCCTTGGTCGGCCGGGAAGCCGAGATGTCGGTGCTGGACACCGCCTTGCGGCATGCCGTATCTGGCGACGGCGGCGTGGTCGTTGTCGTGGGAGAGGCGGGGCTCGGCAAGACGCGGCTCGTCTCTGAATGCAGGAAGCGCTTCCTGGCCTGGGCCGGGACAGGTTCGGGCCGGCTCCCGCTATGGCTGGAAGGACGGGCGGCCTCCTACGCCTCTTGGGTGCCATACGGGCTTTTCCAGCAACTCTTTCTTTCCTGGGTGGGGGTCACCGTGGAGGACGGCCCGTCCGTGGCCCGTCCTGCCTTGGCCCGGGCCATGCGGGCGATCCTTGGCGATGAACACGAGGTCATGCCATTGCTGGCCCGGCTGGCCGGCGCGGAAAGTTACGAGGACGCCCGGGCCCTGGCGCACATCAGCCCCGAAGGGGTCCAGAAGGCGACCTTCGCCGCCGTGCGCACAGTGGTCTCACGGTTGGCGGCCAAGGGGCCCACGGTGCTGGCCCTGGAGGACCTTCACTGGGCCGACGCAACCTCTTTGCGCCTAACCGAAGAGCTGGCCGCATTGGCGCCTGACAGCCCCCTTTTAGTACTGGCGACACGGCGCCCCGAACCAGACCCCGGCGTTTCGGCGCTCGAGACCGCTATCTCAGCTCGTCCTGACATCCCGTTCCGCCGGCTGGAGCTCTCGCCTTTGTCCAACAGCGCCGAGCGCGCCTTGGCTCTGTCGCTTCTCGGACAAGGTGCTCCCGTGGCGGTTGTCGACGCGGCACGAGCCAAGGCAGACGGCAACCCA
>JASHVH010000120.1 GCA_030039575.1 Acidimicrobiales bacterium
GGCAGCGCCTCGGCGGCGACGCGGCAACCGGACGCCGGCAGCGTCACCATAAAGGTCGCAGTGGTTTCCAACCCGAACATGGAGCTACTCGAGGCCCTGACGCCGATTTTCGAAAAGGAAAACCCGGGCATCAAGGTCGAGTACGACACCTTGCCGGAGGACAGCGAACGTCAGTTGATCGAGACAGACGTCACCACCCATGCCAACGAGTTCAATGCCGTCATGATCTCGAACTACGAGACCCCCATCTGGGCCAAGAACGGCTGGCTCGTCGACCTATCCAGCTTTATCGCCAAAGACCCGGCGTACGATGTCGGCGACCTGGTAACCCCGTTGCGCGACGCACTGTCGGTGGACGGGAAACTTTATTCTGTGCCCTTTTACGGCGAGTCGTCGATGATGTACTACCGCACCGACCTGTTCAAGGCGGCCGGCCTGACGATGCCAACCCACCCGACGTGGGCGCAGGTCGCATCGTTCGCGCAGAAACTGAACGACCCCTCCAAGGGTGTAGCGGGTATATGCCTGCGCGGCGAACCTGGCTGGGGCGAGAACCTGGCTGCGCTGGACACGGTGATCAATACGTGGGGCGGCGAATGGTTCAACATGGGCTGGAAGCCTCAACTGACATCCGGTCCCGACGTAGCAGCAACCAACTTCTATGTCAACCTGGTGCGACATTACGGAGAGCCGGGGGCATCGAACGACGGGTTCACGGAGTGCCTTAACGACTTCGACGCCGGTAAGGCAGCCATGTGGTACGACGCCACTGTGGCAGCCGGGACAATTGCGCTCAACGCACCGAAGATCTTTGCCAACACCGGTTATGCCTACGCACCGACCGGCCCCGCCGGCCTGGCCTCGGGCTGGCTTTACACCTGGTCCCTTTCCATACCGACCGGGACGCCCAACGAAGCCGCCACCTGGAAGTACCTCTCCTGGGCGACCGGTCCCCAGATCATCGCCGAACAGGCGAGCAAGTACGGCTGGGCCGCCGTGAACCCGGGCACGCGGACGTCTTTGTACAAGAACCCCAACTACCAAAAAGCGGCGGGGGCGTTCGCCGGGATCACGTTGGCCTCGATCGACGCGGCCAACCCTGAGCACCCCACCAAGGACCCGGTCCCATATGTGGGCATCCAGTTCGTCGATATCCCCGAGTTCATCGACCTGGGCACGATCGTCTCAGACCAGATATCGGCCGCCATAGCCGGGACGGAGTCCGTCAAGACGGCGTTGGCCAACAGCCAACAAGACGCGGAAGGCATAGTTTCGGCGAACGGCCTGCAGTGAGCCGAGGGACCGCCACGCGGACGGGGGCTGGATGACAACGCTGTCCCCGTCCGTGAGGCAGCTGCCCGCTGACCGCGCCGTCCGACCGGTCAACGGGCAGCCTGGCTCTGACCTCAGCGGGGCCCGCGCGCAGGCGTGGAAACGGCGGCTACCACTGGCCCCGGCGTTGGTCTACATGGTGATCGTCACCCAGATCCCGTTCCTGGTCACCCTCTGGTACAGCTTCCGCAGGTGGAACCTGTTGATCCCAGGTTCCGACACCTTCGCCGGCCTGGCCGAGTACCGCGCCGCTTTTGCCGACCCGGCGTTCCGGCAGGCCGCGCTCCGCACCCTGGAAATCACGGCGTCAGCCGTGGTGTTATCGGTCCTGTTGGGCACGGCGCTGGCGGTACTGGTCAACCGGGAGTTCTTCGGCCGCGGCATCGTACGCACCCTGCTGATAACCCCGTTCCTCATAATGCCGGTGGCCACTGACCTATTGTTCAAGACCACCATATTCGACCCGACCTTCGGGTTCTTGGACTATGTCCTGAAACCCCTTGGCGTAGGCCAGGTCAACTGGGTCGGGACGCACGCCGTGGCATCGATCGTGGTCGTGTTGGTGTGGGAGTGGGCCCCTTTCATGATGCTGATCGTCCTGGCTGGGCTGCAGGGCGAAGACCTCGAGGCTCTCGAGGCCGCCCGCGTCGACGGGGCCAACACCTACAAGTCTTTCATCTACCTCACGTTGCCGAATATAAGGCGCTACATAGAACTGGGGGTACTACTTGGTTCCATCTACATTGTGCAGACCTTCGGCGAGATCTTTGTTATCACCTCTGGAGGCCCGGGGGATGCTACGACGAACCTCCCGTACTTCCTGTACGAGCAGGTGTTCGACAACTTTACGGTGGGCGTCGGCGCAGCCGCCGGGATCATCGTGGTCATCCTGACCGAGATCGTGGCTACTTTCACGCTGCGGTTGTTGTCCGGTCTGCTGCGGGCATCGGCGTAGGGCAGATGGCCTCAGTGGGGACCGTACCCGCCGTCGGGCGTTCGCCCTCCTCCGTGGTCCCAGGGCAAGCAAGGCACCGGAGGCGGAGGCGCCAGTCCTCCTGGCACCACTTCTGGTCGCTCGTGACCTGGCTAGTGGCAATAATCCTCTTCTTCCCTGTGTTCTGGATGGTCTTGACGTCGTTCAAGACGGAGGGGGCGGCGTACACGTACCCGCCGAGGTTCATCTTCCGGCCCACATTGGCCGAGTACGCTTCGGTCTTCTCGGGTGTGCAGAGCTTTACGAAGCCGCTCGAGCATTCGATTTTCGTGACGTTGACATCGACCGCTTTTGTGCTGGCGCTGGCCGTCCCGGCTGCTTACGCGCTGGCCGTGCGCCCGATAAAGCGGTGGCGGGACGTCCTGTTCTTCTTCCTCTCGACCAAGATGTTGCCCTACGTGGCCGCTCTGGTCCCCATCTTCATCGTGGCCAAAGACCTTGGCCTCTTGAACAACGAGTGGGCCCTGGTCATTTTGTACACGGCTATGAACTTACCCATCGCGGTATGGATGATCAGGTCCTTCCTGATCGAGTTGCCCACAGGTCTGCTCGAGGCGGCCAGGATCGACGGCGCCAACACGTGGGTGGAGATCACCCGCGTAATACTGCCGATCACGTACCCCGGCTTGGCGGCGACGGCGCTTATTTGCGCCATTTTCGCCTGGAACGAGTTCTTCTTCGCTCAAAGCCTGACTACCACTTCGACCACGATGTCGGTGTTCCTGGTTTCCTCGATCCAGACCGAAGGCCTCTACTGGGCGCACCTGGCTGCCGCCGCTACGATCGCTTGTTTGCCGGTCGTCCTGGCCGGTTGGGCCGCTCAGAAGAAGCTGGTGCGAGGCTTGTCTATGGGAGCGCTGAAATAGGGGATGGGAGGCTCGGCCGGCACTGCACAGGTCTCAGCGGGCGTAGTAAAGAACGGGTTTTTGCCGGCGATCGGCGATTGAGAAAGGAGCACGGGTGCAGGCTGTGGTAATAGAAGGCCCCGGGGATATCAGCGTGGGCGACCTTCTGGACCCAACGGCAGGGCCAGGCCAGGTAGTAGTGGAAGTGGGCGCATGCGGCATTTGCGGTACTGACATCCACATCGCGGATGGGGACCTCTCCTCGGCTCGCTACCCGGTGGTGCCGGGCCACGAGTTCGCCGGCCGGGTCGTTGCCGTCGGGTCAGACGTCCCCGAGCAGTTCAGCCCGGGCGACCTGGTAGCCGTCGACCCGTCCCTGTTCTGCGGCCGTTGCCGGGCGTGCCGGG
>JASHVH010000121.1 GCA_030039575.1 Acidimicrobiales bacterium
TTCAAGTCCCCCCTCCGACACACATGAAATAATATGAAAGTCATCTTGACCACCACTGGTCGTTGAATGCCTTCCCGGCCCCGGGTCTCACGCCAGGGACTCGATCGCGGCCAGCGTGCCAGATTGGCCAAGACCCGAGAAGCGGTCCCGGGCCAAGGCAAGCCGTGCCTCCCGACGGGGCCGCACGAGGCTCTCGCGCGGATGGAGCGCCCAGTCGGCATAAACTTCGTCCTCCAAGGGCACTCGCTGCTCGGACGTCACGTCCATCAAAGCGGCGCCGCCCGCCCCGCCGCTGCCGCCGTGGTGTACTCAACGAGGCACGATTAAGCGTTCAGACGGTTTATTTGCTGCGTGGTTCATCCTTTGATGGCCATTACCCCTGAACACTCAAAAGGCAGGGTGCAATATCGGTTCTGAGATTGTTATGGGCGCGTATTATGTGCTTTCTCTAGATTAATCACTAACTGCAGAACGATGCTCCCTGCCGTTCCTGAAGATGCGTTAGATGTCCAGAGGGCGTGGGCCCGCGGGCTAGGTCTTTTTGCTTTTTGTTGTCTGAGCTCAGATTTTTGAGCCGCGTTGATATACCCCGGCCCCCGTTGTCGGATAGTGGCCGAGGGGTAGGGGCGGTCAAGGCCGGCCCGTTAGGGCCGCCCGCAGGGGGACCTTGACGGTCCCGGTGTTTAGTTGTCGCCAGCCACTATTTTGACCGGGCCGCCGCTAGGCGGCCTTAGTCGCACTGGCGGTTGGTGGGCACAGCGGGACCTCACCAGGGCCTCATTTGAGGGGGGCAGACCGAAGCTCGGTTGCCGGCCATTCCTTCGCGTTTGGTTCGCATGGTGTGTTCCGGCCACAGCCAGACGGGCTCACTCAAATACTCGGCCACGCCCCGGACCGGGGGGCCATGGCAGGGATCGAGCTCGCGTCTTGGCTGTGCCCGAGCGTGCTCAAGTGGCCTCTCGGCGCAGGCAGCGGATCTCTCCGTCGCGGAGCCCGTAGTAGACCAACGTGAGCAACCTTCGGCCCGCCGCCACCCGGGCGATCATTTTGCCCCGGCGCTCGGCGATGCGCTTATAGGCGGGGGCGATCACTTGACGCCGTCATACTTATGCCCGAGCACCGGCGTAGCGAAGTCGAGAGTGCGTCAGATGATCGTTATCGGGAGGGCGTAACAACTTCGCGCAGCTCTTCCAGCGATACCGCGAGCAGTCGCCGGAAAGCTTCGGGGTCGTCCTGCTGGACCCAACGGGCGAAGGCGACGGAGAAGACGGTGACGCCAGCCTGGGCCGCTAGGAGCGCGGCATCCAGTGCCACGCCGCGGGCCACCAGGGCGAGCTTGAGCTCGCCGGCGAGGCCCTGAAGCTTGATCAGTTCGCGCTCCATCAGCTCGGGGTTGGCGGCGATGATCTGGGCCCGCAGCCGAGCGAACGCGAGCCGCTCCTCGAAGATCTCCGCCAGCGGCTCGAACCCGGCGGCCACGATCGCCAATGGTTCTGCGCCGGCCGGCGCGCCAGCGACACCCGCGACCCAGACCTCCGCGAGCTGTTCGGCGCCGCTGAACAGCACCTCGCGCTTGTCCGTGAAGTAGCGGAAGAAGGTGCGCTTGGTCAGACCCGCGCGTTCGGCGATCTCGCTGACCGTCGTTTCGTCGTAGCCGCGCTCGGCGAACAGCTCGATCGCTGCCTTCGTGAGGCGGCCCTTGGCATCGGGCTCCCAGCGCGTCATGAGAGCTAAGCCTAGTTCTATGACACCTAGTGACATAGACGCGCTAGTCTTATGACACCCAGTGACATCCCTTTGCGATTGGAGCTCTTACATGCGTGTTTTCGTTACCGGCGCCTCTGGCCACATCGCCTCCGCCGTCATCCCGGAACTGTTGAGCAACGGCCACCAGGTCGTCGGGCTTGCCCGTTCAGACGCCGCCGCCGAGGCGGTTACCAAACGCGGCGCCGAGGTCCGGCGGGGCGACCTCGACGACCTCGTGGGCCTGCGCCAAGCGGCGGCCGAAGCCGACGGCGTGGTTCATCTGGCCTTCAAGCACGAGGCCATGGTCCGCGGCGACTTCATGAGCGCCGTCGAGGCTGACTTCAACGCGCTACACGCGCTCGGGGAGCCACTGAAAGGGACGGGCAAGCCGCTAGTAAGCACAGGCGGTACGCTCATGCTGGCGAGGGCCGGCATCAGCGACCGGCCTGGGACCGAGGATGACGCGATGCCCGGCGGGGCGCGCGTTGACGCTGAGAACTATATGGTCGCGCTGGCTGCGCAGGGTGTCCGCTCCTCGGTGGTAAGGCTGGCGCCGATGGTCCACTCGGTCCTCGACCACCATGGCTTCACCCACGCCCTAGTCCAGTTCGCTCGCCAGAACGGCGCCGCCGCGTACATCGGCGATGGCTCGAACCGTTGGCCGGCCGCCAACACCTACGACATCGGCGTGCTCTACCGCCTTGCGCTCGAGAAGGCGCCCGCCGGTTCGCGCTTCCACGGCGTCGAAGGGCCGA
Source organism: Acidimicrobiales bacterium (assembly GCA_030039575.1). Classification (GTDB taxonomy): domain Bacteria; phylum Actinomycetota; class Acidimicrobiia; order Acidimicrobiales; family Palsa-688; genus Fen-671. Next base: position 2,502 of record JASHVH010000121.1, read on the forward strand.
GCATGGCTCTCAAGATGATCGCCGAGACGATCGCCGGCAAGCTCGGCCTCGAGACAAAGAGCATCAGCGATGAGGAGGCGCCCCAGTACCTCGGCTTCCTGGCCGCTTTCGCCGGCCTCGACAACCCGGTCTCGAACGACAAGACGCGCCAGGTACTCGGCTGGGAGCCGGCCCACCCCAACTGGGTCGACGACGTGCAGAGCGGCCACTACTCCGCCTAGGCGCAAGCGCGACTCGGGTCAGCTGTGCCAAAAACAGTAGCCGCCTCCAGCCTCGGCTCAGACGAGGACGAAACCCCCCGACCGCTTTGGCGCAGCCGTCTTCCTCGTTCGGGGCCGTTACGTGGTCGACAGCGCTCTTTGCCTGGTCGTCGGCTGGCTGGCACCAGATTTGCATTCTGAGGCCCGAGCTGAGGTGACTGGCTGTCTCAGCCAGAGTAGCGCGCATAAGGACCAGTTCTATGGGCCTTCTCGGAAGCATTAATGGAGGGCAGGGCGGCTTTAACCAGCGCAGCCGGCCAACTCCTCCAGGTCGCCCCAGAGCGAGGCTGCGACGTCAACTACATCCGCCCCAGCCTCAAGCAAGTGCGTAAGCGTCGCGTCTTCCACCAGTTGACGACAGCGGGCTATGCCGGCGGCGGCGAGCCGTTCGTGAGGCTCGTACGGCCCGGGCCAGTACCGGAGCACTCCCGTCATGTGGATGACATAGGCCAGTACGCCGAATGGGCCGCCCAGGTGCTCGCGCTTAGGGAGGCGGCTGGCGATGACCGGGTACCGGCGGAACGCCTCCTGCAAACCATCCCAGGTGGGGTCGTAGGAGGCGAAGGCCACCTGCGGTACGCCATAGGTGCCAATAATGGTGGCAGCGCACATGAAGCAGGGTTCAAAAGTCGTGTAGAGCGTCTGGGCTTCGTAGGTGCTAGCCAGCGCTCCCCCAGGCAGGCTCGCCAACGCGTTCATCTCTGCGTGGGCCATTGGGGTTCGGGTCAGCGGGCCGAGACCGCCAGGCGGGTCCATTATTCGGTTTTGCCCAGTGGCGATGATGGCTCCATCAGAGTCGGTTATAACAGCACCGACTCCGGCCGAACCTTCTCGCCACGATGCCCATGCGGCTTCGAAAGCGCGTCGCCATGGCAAAGGTAAAGAAGACCAGGCGCTACGAGTATCAGACATGTAACCGTAATTTACGCGGAATTGTCCCGCGGCGACTCGGTGACGGCTCCGAACCCCCCCGCTCTCTTTGATCTCGCCGGGTGCATCATCAAAGCGAGTTCCGACGTGGCCTCCTCGGTGATCGGACTCGTTCGCCCCCTGCACGGGTCGTGCATAAGTGCTGTCGGCCCCACCTCCCGGCGCTCGATTGCCCAAGTAGGAATTGGGCCGGCTGAGCAAGGCCCTGAGCGAAGCGCGGGCCACTCCTTGCTCAGCGTCCCGGGACGAGCGCCGAACCGTCCACCTAGGGATGTGGGCCCGAGCGGAGCCGAGCGTAGGTCAGGCCGTCGACCATCCGCCCCTCCCGAAAACCACGACCACGGTGCAGGCCCTCCCTTTGGAACCCGGCTTGCTCCAGAGCGCGTTGCTCGGCGATGTTCTCGGCCTCGGTCCCAGCGTCGACGCGGTTGGCGAGCGTCGTGGAGAATAGGTAATCGGGGAGCAGGCACTGCGCCCGGATCTGAGGGCCTGGCCTCGGCGCTCGGGGAGGAGCAGGATGCCGATTGTGTAGCAGACGACTGGGCCTTGGGAGCGCGACGCCACGCCACACCACTACGGGGCAGTTCGTGCGCCGCATTGCGTCACCGCCGTTTGTTATTAGGCGTAACGGAACCGCGTGGCCAGGTCGAGCGCCGCGCCCAGCCTCTCGCCGGCAAGTTGGGCGTCACCCACCTCCCAGGCGTCCAGTGCGGCGCGCAAGGCGGACTCCAGGTCGCCCGGGAAGCTCTGTTGAGCAGGGGCCAGCATCTGACGGCTGGCCTCGACCGCCTCGGCCAGCTGCCCGCCGGCCAAGCGCACCGCTGTAAGCGGCCATAGACAGATCCAGTGGAAGGGGAACACGACCGCCGTGGCGCACCAGTTCTCCAGTGCCTGTCGCGCCCGGTCCTCGACCTCGGCCGCGTTGCCCTCCTTCCAGGCCACCCATGCCATCATGGCCGTCGCCATCCCCACGTACTCGGGGAAACCGAGGGCACTGGCCAACTCCTTGGTTTGCGGCGCCATCTCGCTGACGGTTCCCACATCGTGTTGGCGTAAGTGGGTTTCGGCAAGGTATGTGAGGCACCGCAGCTCGGTAACCCTGTCACCGACCCGCCTCGCCCGTCCAAGAGAACCTTCGAGCTCGACCTGAGCGGCGGCGAGGTCGCCCTGGCACAAAAGGGCAAGACCCAATGAGAACTGCACGCTGTAAAGGACGTCCTGGAGGCGTCCCTCCACTGCGGCGGCCCAGGAGGTTCGGTACTGGTCGACGATGCCGTTGTCGATCAGGAACCGGGCCTTCCTGAAGCGCTGGTTCGCCATAGCGCTGTGGAACTCAGCCTTCTGTCGGGAGGTGCCTCGCTCCTCGACGGCCCGCCCGGCGCGTTCGAGGACTGCTATCCCCAGGTCCGGCTCGTCCCGCCAATAGTGCAGCTGAGCCCGTTCCCGCTGCATGTCAAACCAGAGGGCCCAATCGTCGTCGTCCCAGAAAAGCCTGTCCGGGAGAAGGCTTTCAGCCGTGTCGAAAGAGGCGAACGCCTGCTCGACGCGCTGCTGGACTACGTCCAGCCTTGCCAACGAGAAATGACAGCGAGCTGCCAGGACCGGAGCCACGTCCGAGGCCATCATCAAGGCCTTTCGGGCGGCGGCGCTTGCGTCTGCGAAGCGCCCAAGGCGCTCGAGGATGCGCTCCGACTTGAGCCACAGCCCAGCCGCCGGCGCGGCGGTCAAGGGCTCTCCATCTGCTTCGATGAGGTCGAGGGCCCAGCCGTACGACGCCAGGGCCTCCTCGTTGGCGAAGGCCGCCGCCGCGTGGTCTCCGGCCAGCTCGAGGTAGTGCGCCGCGCGTCGTTGCTCACCAGCCAAGGCGTAGTGATGTCCCAATACGCCGGCCACGTCGTCCAACCGGCCCACCGAAGATTGCTCCAGGCCCCAGGCGGCCCGGGCATGGAGCTGCCGGCGCTGCTGCCGGAGCAGACCTTGGTAGGTGGCCTCTTGGATGAGGGCGTGCCGGAAGCGGTAGTAGGGCTCTGGGGACCTGCGCACTTCGACTAGCAGGCCCGCGCTGCACAGCTCGAAGACAGCGGGCAGCAAATCCCGTTCGAGGTTGGTGACTGCCGCCAGGGCACCCAAGGCGAACTCAGGGCCAAGCACGGAGGCAGCAACGATAGCGTTGTGAGGTCCGGGGCCGAGGCGGTCGACCCGCGAGCGTACGAGCCGCTCGATCGCTTCTGGGAGCTCGACGGGGGTGGCCTGGTCGATCTGCCATCCACCCGTCTCGGTGTTGAACACGCGTGCGCATCCAGCAGAGAACCCAAGCGCTCTTCCAGGAACAGGGGGTTCCCGTCGGTCCCTTCGGTGACCGCATCGAGGACGTGGTCTGGCGTAGTCCCGCCGAGAAGGGCGCGGGCGAGCGCCCGCTCGGCGGCCGGGGCCAAGGGGGCAAGCTCGATCGTGCGGACCTTCAAGCTCCCATTACCGACGAGGGCTGCCTCCAATGCCGAGACGCCCGGATCGGGCTCCGGCCGACGGGTCAGGACCAACAGCAATGGCCCGAGCCTGGTGAGGGAGGAGAGCGCCTCGGTGAGGTGCAGTGACGTCGGGTCCGCCCAGTGCAAGTCCTCGAGGACCAGGACCGTAGGTCCGTGGGATACAAGACGGGACACGAGCGCGCCGACCGCAGCAAAGCAAGACCGCTGGAGTTGGTCCGGGCTGAGCTCGGCAAGCGCCGGCGGTGCTTTCCCGGGCCGGTGCCCCATCACGTGGGCCACCAAGCCAACCTGCCGGTCGTCAACTTTTCCCCCGAAGGCCGCCATCAGGGCTCGGACCAGGGCTGGCCGCGCGATCTGTTCACTTTCTTCAGGGGTCACACCCACCAACGAACTGAGCAGTTGCCGGTAGAGGCCATAGGGTCGGGACGACGCATACGATGCCGCCCTACCCTCGAGCCACAAGGGCAGGCGCCCCGACGCCGCCCCTGCCCAGGCCAAGAACAGCTTGCGGCCCTCGCGGACCAAGCGAGTCTTGCCGAGCCCCGGTTCGCCGGCTATGACCACTACACCTCCGGTGCCGGCCGTAGCATCCCGCAGCGAGTCGCGAAGCAGTGACATCTCGGGGCCACGGCCGACTAGGCGCATTGACCCGGCGAAGTGGCGCCGGCCAACCTGGCCTTCGGGACGGGCCTTCGGACTGCCCAGGTACGTCGCGGCGATGGGCTTTGCCCCCGCAGCGCTGGCAACCTCTTCTTTAGGCCCCCATTCGAACAGGCCTTCGGTGGCGGCGCGGGTCACGGGGCCTACGAGCACGGAAGCCGGTCTGGCTACTGACTGGAGGGCCGCAGCGGTCCCCACGGCCTCTCCCATCGCAACGTAGTGGGGCAGAGACCGGCCGGCTATCGGCCCTACCACCACTTGACCGGTCTCGATCCCAGCGCGAAGGGCGAGGCCCGCGCTGTCCCGGCTGGTCCCGCTCACGGCGCGAAAGGCGGCTCTGAGCGCCCGCTCTGGGTCGTCCTCGTGAGACTCGGGCGCTCCGAAGAGGCCGACTAGCCCCGCCCCAGAGACCGAGGTGACGGAGCCGCCGAACGCCTCTACCTCGGCGACGACTTCCGCCAGCGTCCCGCCAACGAGCTCGCGGAGATCCTCTGGCCCCATCCTCTGGCCGGTGCCGGCCAGGCCGGCTACCTCCGCGAACAGCACGCTCACGAGGCGGCGCTCCCCTCCGCGGCGGTCCCCGTCAGGTGGCGTCTGACGATTGGTGATGCCCTGAGGGAAAGGGGCGGCCGGAGTGATGGCCGTATGCAGCTCGTCGAAGGCGGGTGAGGCTCGCAGGCCGAGGGTCTCCAAGGCCCGGCGGCACCGTTCATAAGTGGCCTCCACGAGAGCGGCCCGTTTTTGCGCGGCGTACAACCGCATGAGAGCAGACCCGGCCTCCTCGCACGTGGGGTCGTGCGCCAGGCACTCCTCCCAGGCCCCGATGACGGCCTCAGGTCGGCAATGCCCTTTGCCACCAGCCCGGTCCCGGGCCAAGGCCAGCCGGGCTTCCTGGCGGGCCCGGTCAAGGCGTTCCCGGGCGGCGAGCGCCCAGTCCGCGTACAGCTCGTCTTCCAGCAGTACACCTTGGTCCGCCAAGGCCAGTACGAGCAGGTCGTCGCGGTGCATACCCGGCTCGGCTCTAAGGGCAGAACTCAGCCTCTCCTGGTGGACTTCCTGGTCGACCTGAAGAGTGATGGCAGGATCGGCCCAAATAAAGGCGCGATCGGCCTGGAGGAGATGGCGCCCCGGCGTACCCAAGGCCGCGAGGGCGCCGCGTGCCAACGACAGTGCGTGGGTGAGAGCACGGGCCGCGGCCACTGGCCCGTGGTTGGGGAACATAACCTCGCAGGCGACCTCACGGCCGATGCGCCGGCCGGGGCTAACTAGCACCAACTCGCAAAGCCGCTTCGCGCTGGGCCGCGCCCATGGCCCCGCGCTCTTGTCTCCGGCCGTGACGGCGAACCGCCCGAGCAGCCTCACCTGTACCGGCGTGGCACCGGGACCTCGGTCGTCGCCGGGGGGCGCGGGCACGAGCGCATTATGTCACCAAGAGCTTGATCATCCACCGAGGAACGGGCTCGTGTCACTACAAGCCGTGAACACACGGTCCCGGCGTGTCATGGAACGGTGCGGGCTCAAGTACGAACGTACCTTCCCGTCAGCAGAGGCGATCCCATTTCAGGCACTGAGGCGGGCGAGGTCGACTACGAGTTTCTCCGCTATAACTCACAAGCCAGGCAGCAACGCCGCCGAGGACGGCCTTGCCGCCAGGCGCGCCCTCCACAGGCTCGGTGATTGCGACCGCGAGCTGCGCCCCAGATTGGCTAGAGCGGGTGGGCGGCGTCTGTCCCGCCCCTGCTAATGCGCCGGCTTTTCTCGTGCTTGCATGGGGAGCCGGAACACGAGCACGAAGGCCGCAGCCAGTGGTGCCAGACAAGCCCAGGCGGTCACCCGCAGTGCATCGGTCGGGAGATGGTGGCCGAAGACGGAGAAGAAGATGGTGCCCAGGACCGCGACTCCGAGGGCCGTGGAGAGTTGCTGTACGGCTTCGAACACGCCGGAGGCGGATCCGACCTCGTCCATGCTGACGCTGGTCAGGATGAACTGGAAGAGTTGCCCGATGGAGGCACCCAGACCGGCGCCGATGAGGAACAGGCCGGGGACCAGGTCCCAGCTGGAGGCGGTGCGCGCACCGGCGAGGGTGAGGGCGAGCCCGGCCGCGCCGGCTGCGATGAGGGCGATGCCGATGTGGAGGAGGTGGCGTCCGAGCCGGCGGACGGCCGCGTTGGAGCCGATCATGCCGAGGATCATTGCGACGACCATGGGCGTCAACGTCAGGCCGGCGTGGACCGGTGACCAGCCTTCACCGAGCTGGCCGTAGAGAGAGATGCACAGCAGCAGCCCACCGAAGGCGCCAAAGAGGGCCAAGGCGACGGCGATGCCGCTCAGATAGGTGCGGATGGTGAGCAGCCTCGGCTCGATCAGCGGGTTGTCGCCGCGGCGTCGCTCGTAGCCGAGGAAGACAAAGAGCAAGACGGCGCCGGCCGCCAGCAGGGCGAAGCACCACGCCGGCCAGCCGTCCGTCCTCCCCTGGATCAGGGGAAAGATGATGGCGACCAGCGCCAGGCCGACGAGCCCGACGCCGCCGACGTCGAGCTTGACGTCAGGATGGGTAGCACCGTGGGGCAGCGAGCGGACCGCCAGGGCGAGTGCCAGCGCCCCGAGGGGGACGTTGATGAGGAACACCAGGCGCCACCCGATACCCCAGAGGTCGGCGTCGATGAGCGCCCCCGCCAGGACCGGCGCCCCCAGCATGGCTACACCCGTCGCCGGGCCGAACAGGCCCAGTGCCTTGTCCATTTCGGCCCTGTCGTCGAACACCTGCTTCATCAAGCCGAACCCCTGAGGGATCATCAGTGCGCCGAAGGCCCCTTGCAGCGCCCGAAAGGCGATCAGCACACCGATCGTGGGCGCGGCCGCCGACGCGGCCGAGAACAGCGTGAAGCCCGCCGACCCGATCAGGAACAGCCGTCGGCGGCCGAAGATGTCGCCGAGCCGGGCCCCGGCGATCAGCAGCACCGCGAAGGCCAGGGTGTAAGCCGCGCTCAGCCACTGCAGGGTGCTGGCGCCCCCGCCGAGATCGCGATGGATGGACGGTCCGGCAACGTTGACGATGGTGGCATCGAGCAGGTCCATGGTGGCTGCGGCGAGCACGACCGCAGCCACCACCCAGCGCAGCCGGTAGGGCTGGGGATCGGTGGTGCCAGCAGCAGCCGGCGCAACGGGGACGAGAGTGGCGGTGTCCATGGGGTCCTCCCGAGGAGAGATCGACGAGCTTCGGAGCGTTAGTGGTACTTTGTTCGATTATAACGAACTAAGTTCGAGTATACTGGAACTTAGATCGTTGTCAAGATAGGATGAGCTGGCATGTCCATGGGCCCGAAGCAGCGCCGAGCCGCCCGGCACGCCCAGCCGCCGGCACCGCCGCAGGAGGAGGCGCGCCGGAAGCCACCGATCACCGTCGCCCGGATCACCGACGCGGCGCTCGAGGTCGTGGCCACCGAGGGCTACGACGCCCTGACAATGCGCAGCGTTGCCGCCAAACTGGGCACAGGGCCCGCCTCGCTCTACGCCCACGTCGTCAACAAGGCCGACATCGACGAACTGATCATCGGCAGGCTCTGCACTGAGCTCGTATTGCCCGAACCCGATCCGGCCACCTGGCGTGAGCAGATCCTCGACGTGTGCGCTCAGATTCGCGACCAGTTCTTGAAGTACCCCGGCGTCTCCCGCGCCGCGCTGGCTATGGCCCCGACCAACCTCGAGGTGCTGCGCGTCAACGAGAGGATGCTGGCCATCCTGCTCGCCGGCGGCGTAGAGCCACAGGCAGCGGCGTGGGTGATCGACGCCCTCCTGCTCTACGTCAGCGCCTACACGTTAGAGAATTCCCTGGTCGCGCTCCGACAGGCGCAGCAAGCTGACGAATGGGTTCTCAGCCGCGACGAGATGATGCGTCGCTTCGCCGCATTACCTGCGGACGAGTTCCCGCAAAGCAGGCGCTACGCGGCCGAGTTGACGTCCGGCACAGGGCACGAGCGGTTCGGCTTCACCCTCCACCTCATCATCGACAATCTCACCCAGCGCCAACCGACAAGGGCTCACGGGCCCGATAACGATGCCTACGAGCCGCCACAGCCGCCACGAGCTCGGCAGAACCGGACAAACCCGGGGTCACCCTAGCCCGAAGGTGTGTCGCCCACAGTCAGCACGACGGATTTTCGAGGGGCGTTCGATTGCTCGCGGCTGCTCACTACCTTGCCGAGCCGCTCAGAGACCTTCAACACCTGCTGAGCAAAATCGGCTCTACGGGCTACCCGAAAACTTTGCGGCGTTCTTCGCTGCCGACCTCGCTCAAGCTAAGGGGGATGGTCCCTTAGTCCAATAATGCCCGAGGCTACATATCAAGTGTTACGCGAGCGGCATGAAGCGTTGGAGACAGGGCTCCGGCGTACAGACGACGGCTACGGGCGCTCTGAGTTGGGCCAACTTTGTTTGATTTAGAAATCGAGCTCCAAAGCCAGTCGCGATGTGGAAGGCATAAAGGCGTCGCGTTTCTGAGCTGGCCGGCCGGCGATTTACGCCTTGCGGTTCCGTCTGGGTCCTACCGCCCAGGTCACCGTTCATCGGGAGCGCGGAGACGCTCTTGAAACATAAGTGCGGTGTTGACGTGGGGGAACGCTTCGCCTGGTATGGGCAAGTCGAGCGCCGAACACAGCGGTGCCCATCCGTCGCCAGGCCGCCAATCTACGAGCCGTTCAGGGGGAACGGTGTCCCGGACGCGTTGGTTGTGAGGCGGGGGGAGGAGCCGGGTGGCATTAGGGTGGAACCCGCTTGGGCCGAATTTCCCGTTCGGTGTTGTCGGCGCGCATTGGGGGCGCGTGACGTTGGGTAAACCAGCGCCGCGCCCGACCAAGTGGCGGGCAAACGACCGCGGCTTGGCTGGCCTACCCAGGCCTAGACTTGGCCGGTGCTGACGCCAAGGGTCCAGTTCGCCGAAAGTGGCGGCGTTCGGATCGCCTACCAGGTGCTCGGCAAGGGGCCGTACGACATCGTCTACGCCCCTTCTCACGTCACCCACGTCGAGCTCGTCTGGAAAGTCCGTCCATGGGCTGACTTCCTGGCTCGTCTTGGCGAGCTTGGCCGAGTGATCGTATTCGACAAGCGGGGGACCGGCTTGTCGGACCGCTCGGTCGGGGTCCCGCACATGGAGGAGCGAACGGATGACATCCGGGCTGTGATGGATGCTGTCGGCTCACGGCGGGCCGCCATAATCGGTACGTCGGAGGGCGGGACGATGTGCTCGCTCTTCGCCGCCACCTTCCCCGAGCGGTGCTGGGCACTCGTCCTGTGGGGGTCGCTCCCGCGGCTGCGCTTTGCCCGTGACTATCGCGGCGGCGCGACAGAGGAGGAACTGGAGGAGGCCGATGCGTGGCTCGACGAACACCCATGGGGCGATCACGACCGCATGACGGGCCAAGCCGAGTGGATCCTCCCGTCCGCCCGCCCGAGCGACCGCCGGGCGCTGATCACCATGATGCTCGCAGGCGCGGACGACAAGTCCATGCGCTCGCTCGGGGAGATGAACCGCGACATGGACGTCCGAGGAGCGCTGCCGGCCATCAGCGCCCCAACGCTCGTAGCCTGCTGGGAGCAGGAGCGCCCCCACATCACTTATGGCTCTCGAGCCTTTGCGGACCTAATACCCGAAGCGGCCTTCGTTGAGCTCCCTGGTAAGGGCCACTTGCCGTTCGGCGGTAGCGACGATGCCCGCGCCTTCGCCCACATCGAAGAGTTCTTGCGCCGGAGCTGGGAAGGGGCGCCGGGCAAACCGGAGACCGACCGCCTCCTGGCAACGGTCTTGTTCACGGACATCGTCGGCTCCACCGACAAAGCGGTCGCGCTCGGCGACCACAACTGGCTGGGGCTGCTGGAGCGCTACTACGCGACGGTGCGTCTCCTACTGGCTCGCTACCGGGGCGTGGAGGTAAACACGCTCGGCGATGGGTTCCTCGCCCGCTTCGACGGCCCGGCCCGCGCCATCCGCTGTGCCGACGAGATCGTCAAGTCTGTGCGGGGGCTCGGGATCGAAGTCCGGGCCGGCCTGCACACCGGCGAGTGCGAGAAAGTTGGCGGCGACATCGGCGGCATCGCGGTCCACATCGGTGCGCGCGTGGCGTCACTTGCGGCTTCGGGGGAGGTCCTCGTCTCCCAAACGGTGAAAGACATCATCGCGGGCTCGGGCATCACCCTGGAGGACCGCGGCGGCGCAGTGCTCAAGGGCCTTCCCGGCGAGTGGCTGCTCTACCGGGTTACCGGCTTTGCCGGCTGACAACGTGCTGTAGTGCTCGCGACGCGGCCCTTGCCAGGCACACACAGTCCCTTACGCATGTCTGGGAGGCGAGGCTTTGCTGGGACCGCAACCACTAGACGTATATCGATGCGTTGATTGGAACAAAATTGACTTGTGCCTCTGCCTTTTTGGAGCGAGAGACGAGGAGGCGTCACAACTCTTTGGGCTGCCTCAACCGCAACAACACGATAAGCATTAGGCTGCCGCAACCGAGGCACGTTTGGGTTGCCCCAGGGAGGGCGCCGAGCCGTAGCCGTAGTACCCTGTCCGTATGCGGGGCGCCGGGGTTTGAGCCGTGGCGGCAACCGTTCTTGCCATCGACGACCGGCGTAAGCCGGTGCTGGTCGGCATGGCCCGGCCCAGCGATTTCGCTACTCACGAGACGGGCTGGATAGAGCTCTCGGGCGTCCTAGACCCGACGCTGAGCTTGTACTGCATCGACCCTCTTCGGCGTGCCGCCCTTTTCGTGAGGACGCCGCCCGAACTGGACCTGTCCAGCGTCCCGTTCTTGTACCAAGCCCAGTACACCCAGGCCATCGAGGTGGTGTCGGTGCCCTTTGGCCCGCTGCACGAGCTGGCTGCTCGGTCACCTATCCCTCCCGAGCGTTTGGTCCTGGTCCAATCGACGGGCCGGTGCGGCTCCACCCTGGTGAGCCACGCCTTGGCCGCCGGCGAGGGCGTCGTCTCCCTGTCGGAGCCCGACATCTACTCTCAGTTGCACCACCTGAGGGACCAAGGCGACTCCGAGTTCGAGGCACTGCTCAAGACGTGCACGACCATGCTGTGCGTGCCCAGGCCGGCGGTGACCTGGGCCATAAAGTTCCGCAACTCCAACATTGAGCTCGCCGAACCCCTCCTGCGCTCCTTCCCCGGGGCCACAACGGTCTTCCTTTACCGGAACGCGGAGACCGCCGCAAGGTCGGGGGCACGTGCCTTTGGCCTCTTCAGCCCCCGGTACCTCGTGTCCTGGGACCGGCACGACGAAGTCCTCCCACGAGTGCGCTCGGTCCTGGACGGGCCTGTGCTCAGCCCCTTCCCTTCCCCCGTCGAGTTCATGTGCTGGATGTGGGCCACCTCGATGACGCGGGCCACGATCTTGCAGCGCCAAGGCGTGCCCATGTTCATTACCCGTTATGAGGATCTGAGCGCTCGCCCGCTTGAAGTGCTGGCGGCGCTGTGCGAGTACTGCGGCGTGCGGGTGAGCCAAGAGGCCCTGGCGGCAGTCGTAGCCCGGGACTCTCAGGGCGGTACCGAGCATTCTCGCGCCCGGGAAGTGGCGCCAGGGGGCGACCTGACCGACGAGCACCTCGCTGCGATCAGGCGCTGTTTGGCTGAGATGGCCCCGGAGCTCGCGCCTGACCAGGTCCTGCCTGGCACGTACGGGACGCGAGCGTGCTGGGGGGCCACCGGGAAAAACCGTTAGCGTCCGGCCGCGACGGTTCAGTTCGGCTGAGCCCGGCGGCATAAATAACTGTGATGTCGCGACTCTTGGCGGTGCTTACTTAGAGGCCCTGGTAGACGGCATTGTGACGGACAGGTCTTAGGGGAATTACGGTTGCCAAACGAAGCCGTGGTCCACATCATTGGCGTCGATGTACCAGCCGGTCACCTCTCCCCCAGCGTTGTTCGTGGTGACCCGGGTGCCTACCCCGCCCGGGTCGTAGGCGCTGAAATTGGAGAACTGCCCGGCGGCGTCTCGCTCAAAGCCGTGCAACCCCGTCGCATCGAAGTACGACCCGGCGGTTGCCCCGGCGGCGTTGATGCTGAGGGCGTCGGTGCCCAGGGTGGTGCCCGAACCCGGGTCGGCAAAGGTCACGAACGAGCCCCCCGGGTACCACTCGAAGCCGTAATTTCTACCGCTCGGGACCACGTAGTACCCGGCGACCACGCCCGCTGGGTTGATGCTGGCGGCGATGGTGCCGAAGAACCCCGGCCCCGTGCCCGCGCCCGGCGCGGCCAAGGTCGTGATGGCACCGTCCGGCGTGCGCACAAAGCCGTACTCTGTGCCGGTGGCCCCGTCGGTGAAGAACCCGGTGACGGTGCCGTTGGGGGCAAGGCACGTCTCCTCGCACGGGTAGGTGTAACCGGACCCGGGCGGGTCGAAGGAGGCGAAGCGGTGGCCGGGCCCCTGGACGAAGCCATGGTTCAGGTTGTTGGCGTCGATGTAGGTGCCGGCCGTCGTCCCGGACAGGTTGACGTCAAAGGCGAGCGTCCCCTCTTGGGCGGCCGTACCGGCGCCGGGGGCATTTACGGTCACGAAGGAGCCGTCCGGGTAGCGCAGGAAACCGTGGTACACGTCGTTGGCGTCCTGGAACGCCCCGGCGACCACCCCGACATCGTTGATGGCAAATGCCACCGTCCCCTGGCCCGGCCCGACACCCGCCCCGGGGGCCTCGAAGGAGGTTATGTCGCCGTCCGGGGAGCGCAGGAAGCCGTGCTGCACCAGCCCGGCGTCGGTATACGTGCCGACAATGGCGCCCAGGTCGTTGTTGTCGAGGGGGGTGGTCCCGCAACCAATATCGTAGAAAAAGGCGCTTTGGCATACGGTCGAGAAGGCGCTGCTGGCTCCCGGGGCATCGAACTCAGTGGGCGAGCCCTGCGGTGCCGGGGGCGACTGTTGAGCCGGCGGGAACTGGTCCGGAGGCTGGGACAGGTGCAACGGCAAAGGCCACGGTACGCCTCCGGCCTGCGCCGGAGTGGTGCCGAACGCTGGTGTGGCCATTGCGACCAGCACAACGGCGACGGCGGTGAAGAAACCGGCCCGACGCAGCGCCGTAGCGACAAAAGACCAATACGTACGCATGCTGACAACTCCTTTTGAGGTGTACCGGATCAGGGGCACGTGTACGGCCACTGTCCTGTTTGTTGGGCACGACGGTCGTGTGCGACCACCGACGCTGTTGATGACTTCTAGAAGGCATGAGGTACGAGCGGATAGGGATAAGCCGGCCTCCCCCTGGCCGTCGCTTGCCGCGTTCTAACACAGTGCTCTTGTGCTGTTACCGGTCAAAGGAGTTCCTCGAGGTCAAGGTCGATGGCCGCGGTAAATGCACGCTGCGCGATCGTGGTAACGAACCGGCGGGCGCGGACATCCTCCAGATTTAGGTAAGCGCCGGCGCACACGGGATGGACCAGGTAGGCCAGGGCAGCGCGGCGGTAGTCGGCGATGGCGTCTTCATATGAGTAAGCCGTGTCGATTTGGGCAATTAGCCGGTCATGCCAAGAACGCAGTAACTCCCATTGGGATGCACGGCGCAGCTTGACCGGGGTGCTTTGAACGAGAAGGAGGGCCAGGTCCACGGTGCCCACGACTTGGTACATGTTCGCCCAGTCGACGGCAACAAGCGTCTCGGGCGCTCCGCCGAAAAACAGGTTGTCGGCTTTGACGTCTCCGTGCGCCAGGGTGGCCGGCCGCCCCGACAGGTCGTCCATTGCCTTGTGCATGGCGTCGGCGGCGGCGTCGCCGAACCGCAACGTGCCGTTGGGCATGAAAGCCCCGAACCGCTCGGCGAACATCGGCCAGGCGCGCCGGTAGCGTTCGGGCTTATCGTGCATATAGTCGGAGCCCCACCCATCGCACCTATGGACGTCGTCGAGCAACGTCGATTCCCACCAATAGGCGTGCATATCCGCCAAGTCGGCGATCGTCGTACCAAGCCGGCCGCGACTGATGCCTGTCAGCTGGTCTTCGCACGCGAGCGACCCGAGGTCCGCCAACAGGATCCCGAAGTCTCCGGTCTCGGCGTCGAAGTCGCACCAGTAACACGCTGGTGCGGGCGTCCTACCGTGGGGGGCCACGTCGCGGTAGAAAGCCACCTCGCGGTCGAAGAAGTAGCACTCTAGGCCGAGACTTTTAGCCGTGGGGTAGTCGGTCGCCAACTTCAAGATGAGCGACGAAGGTAGTTCAGCGTGTCGCCCTTCCCAGGTGAGCCGGAGCCGGGCCAGCCGCGAGAACAGCCCGGCATTCTTCTCGAACACCTCAACGGTCAGCCCCGTCACCGCCGGCCAGCCCCGCCCGCCATTGCGACACAACGCCAAATTGAGCCAGTCAGGCCCAACCTTGCTGGCGTCTTTGGGTATGGCGACGCCCGTCATCACGTGCAGCTCAGCTCGGCCAACCCGAGGTCGGACACGGCGGACAAAGTACGTTGCCGGCGCGTCTCTATGAGCCGCTCGGCCCGCTTGTTGGGCGGTTTGAGGGTGCACCAAGAGACCGGGCCCAAAAGCCATACGAGCACGGACAGCCGGTAATCCGCCACCGCGTCCTCGTACGAATAAGAGTTTTTCACTTTCGAGCTCAAGCGCTCATGCCAGGCGCGCAGCACGTCCCACTGGCGCTCCCGGCGCAGCTCGACCGAGGTGCTCTGTGTCAGCAAGTAGGCGATGTCGAAGGCGCCGACCGTCCGGGAGCATTTCTGCCAGTCGATGGCGACCACGTGCTCTGGTGCGCCTGTGAAAAAGAGGTTGTCCAGGCGGAAGGAGCCGTGGGCCAGAGTCCAGGGGCGACAGGCAAGGTCGTCTAAGGCGTGGTGCATTGCGTCGGCGAAATCGTCCCCGTCGAGGTGCAGTGTGGCCGCGGGCAGGCCTTCGCCGGATTCCTGCAAGAACACCGGCCATAGCTGGCGGAAGCTCTCTACTGCCCCGTGTGCATCCGCCGAAATGGCCCTGGGCAACCAGCCACAGGCCTGGAGGTCCGGGGCGCCCCACCAGTGGTTGTGGAGGTCGGCAAGCGACCCAATGGCAGTGTCAAGCCGGCCACTACTGATACCGCAGAGCTCGTCCTCGCTAGCGAGGGGGCCAAGGTCGGCAAGGAGGATGCCGAAGCTGCCCGTCTCAAAGTCGAAATCGCACCAGTAGCACTTCGGGCTCATTAACCCAACCTGGTGCGCCAGGTCGCGGTAGAACCGGACTTCTCGCTCGTAGAACCCGAGGGCCACCGCGGTCGCGCGTACGTGGGGGTCGGTCGAGGCCAGCTTTAGGATGAGCGTGGCGGGGCCGCGACCCGGTCCTTTTTTGTAGGCCAAGTGGAGGCGAAGCACTTGAGCCTGCAACCCCGCGCCCTGGCCGATGGCCTCCGAAGACACCTCAGACACCGTGCTGGTGCCGCCCGCACTGTCGCCCCAGAGCGCCGCGTTGACCCAACCAGGCCCAACCTCCTCCGGGGAGGCTGGTATTCGACGGCCGTGGCTCGTCACGGGGCCTGGCACGACGTGCGTCTGGGTGTCGAACGACGAGATCACCCCAGCCCGGACCACTGATTTGCCGCTCGACAGGAGGACGGCAGGCGGTCGGCACCCGTACCGGCTGTCACTCATCGGAGACCTCGTACTTGTCTATGACTGTCTACTACGGTATTTGTGATTACTCTATGTGTCAAGGCTTCAGCTACCGTATAGGCACGGCAATGCAGGAGGCGGAGACAATGGTGACGCAGCGCAGTCGTCAGCTGGAGCCCGCAGGGCGTTCGGTGGACATAGTCGACGCCATCCGCAAACTGGAAGAGGCCCTCGTTAGGAACGGCACGGTTTCCGCGGAGGCGCTCAGGGCTGCGGCCGGCGCGGCGGCGTCGGGCAGTGGCGCTGAGCGACCCGGTGACCTTGTCCCTCAGGCAACGGCGGCCCGCCGCTTGGGCATCTCCCGCCAAACCGTTCGCAACTGGGTCCTACAAGGCCGTCTCCGGACCTGGCCCAAAGACGGGCGCGACCAGGTCTCCTACGCCGAGGCCCATCGGTTGCGGTACCCGGGTCAGCCGGCTGTGTCCGAAACGGACGTGCGCGAGCTAGTTCAGCGAGTCGCTGACGAGCTGCCTGCGACTGGCTGGGAAGTACTCCGGCGGGCACCCGGAACCACCCGCCGCTATTGGCGTACCGAGCTGGACCATTGCCGGAGGATCCTGGTCGACCTCGTGATGGGCAGCCTTCAATGTGGTGCGGAGCCGGACCTGAGCGACGCCAAACGCAGCCTCGACGTGCTTTACGAGTGGCAGAAAAACGACCCAGCCGACGCTCTGTGGCAGTTGACGTTGTCAGCGGTCCACGGCCAAGACGGCAACCAGGCCCAGAGTGCTCTCGAAGCGGTCCTGGGCAAGAGTTGGCTTGAGGGGGCGCTCGAACTGTGCTTTGCGGCGGAACAGGTGTGGCCCCTCCCGGTGCGCGTCTACAGCAGCTGGGACGTGTACATGCGGGCGTACTCGTTCTTCCGCCGGGCAGCCGAGACCGGGCCACTGTTCGCCTACTTCGTCACCCCGAAGTTCGTCGTCCCCCTTCAGCGCCCCCTCGGGCGTAGAGGGGAGGACCTCAACTTCGAGTATGGGATCTTGCGGTCCTTCCCGGGCGGGCTTTGTTACTTCCAGTACAGCGAGCAAGACACCGCCGAAGCCCTTGCTGCAGAGGCGGCCAGCAGTGGGTCGCGCGCTTGCTACCACTCCGCGGCAGAAAACCTCGCCGAAGCGTTGGCCAAGCCGCACCTCGAAGTCTCTGCGATGAGGCCGTTTGGGTGGTGGAAACGCCGAGTAAAAGGCACCTCGCCGCAGGAACAACTCCTGGCCATCAGGACCACGAGTGAGGTGCTGGGAAAACCAGACGACATAAGACTTGCCGTAGAGATCCGCTACGACGTTCTGCGTGAGGCTGTGCCGGAGCTAGCCGATCCCGACGAGCTGGACACGTGGCGCTTCGTCCTGCGAGCGTTCGACTTTAACACGGTGCAGAGCCGCTATTTCGAAGAGCGTGAACGCCCCGAGACAAGAGTTCTACGGTCGTTAGAGGATGCGCCGCTCACCCCGGACGAGGCGCTGTCCGCTGCGAATGAAGAGATCGCACGCCTGCGGCAATTGGCCAACGCTTGATGGAGCGCGTGAAATTGGCGCTGTCTACGCCGATGACCCGGGCCACGCCGAGCAGTTAGCGGGTGAGCAGTCGGAATTCAGGCCACGCCTACGAGCGGTCCTCGACGTACGTAGCGACCTTTTCGTCGTAGATGGCCCGAACCTGCTCTAACACGTGTTCCGGCAAGGCAGACCGGCTGCCAACGGCCGCGTTGGCCCGTGCCTGAACTGGGGTGCGGGCCCCAGAGATCACCCGCCTTCCACGGCGGCGGGGCAGGATCGCGACAGAGAACGCGGCCGACACCGGCCTCCTAAGGGGGTGCCGCCATCCGTCGGCCTCCCGCGTGGCCAGTCTTAGTTTCGTCCGAGCTTGGTAGCCGCGACTGCCAAATCGGCGAATGTGGGACCGGCCGGGTCATAACCCCGCGTCGAGGCCACAACCTGCGTCTCGTCCATCCATTCGACGATGCTGAGGTGGAGGTTGATGGCCCGCTCCACGACCAGATTAAGGGTGGCCACCGATCCGTGGCCGGTGTTCTCGCCGCCGATGGCCATACCCAGCGGCCGGGCGACCTGGGCGATAAACGCAATCG
>JASHVH010000122.1 GCA_030039575.1 Acidimicrobiales bacterium
GGCCGACCGCGTGACCTTGGCGGGGTCGATAACGCCCGCTTTGAACAGGTCCTCGAACGTCCCGGTCAACGCGTTGAGGCCGACCCGGCCGGTCTCCCGCTCGGCTTGCTGGATTACTACCGCCCCTTCCAGGCCGGCGTTGGAGGCGATCCAACGCATTGGCTCCTCGAGGGCCTTGCTGACTATCGCGGCTCCGGTCGCCTCGTCGCCTTCCAGCTTTTTGGCCATTTTGTCGACGGCCTTGCGGCTGCGCAACAACGCCAGCCCGCCGCCGGGCACGATGCCCTCCTCGATGGCGGCTTTGGTGGCCGAGACGGCGTCCTCGATGCGGTGCTTCTTTTCTTTCAGCTCCACCTCGGTGGCCGCCCCGACGCGGATGACGGCCACGCCGCCGGCCAGCTTGGCCAAGCGCTCTTGCAACTTCTCCCGGTCCCAATCGGAGTCGGTGTCTTCGATCTCGCGTTTGATCTGGGCGATACGGGCTTTGACGTCAGCTTCGGAACCGGCGCCCTCGACGATCGTGGTGGCGTCCTTGTCTACCACGACCTTGCGGGCCCGGCCGAGAAGGGACAGGTCCACGTTCTCCAGCTTGAGCCCCACCTCTTCGGAGATGACCTGGCCTCCAGTAAGTATGGCGATGTCGGCCAGCATGGCCTTGCGCCTGTCGCCGAACCCGGGGGCCTTGACGGCGACGCTCGTGAACGTACCCCGGAGCTTGTTGACTATCAGGGTCGCCAACGCTTCCCCGTCGACGTCCTCGGCTATCAGCAAGAGCGGCTTGCCGACCTGCATGACCCGTTCGAGCACCGCGATCAGGTCGTGGGCCGAGCTGATCTTCGAGTTGGACACCAGGATGTAGGGATCCTCGAGGACGGCCTCCTGGCGGTCGGGGTCGGTCACGAAGTAAGGCGAGATATAACCCTTGTCGAACTGCATGCCTTCGGTGAACTCGAGCTCGACGCCGAACGTGTTCGACTCCTCCACAGTGACGACGCCGTCTTTGCCGACCTTGTCGATGGCCTCGGAGATGACCTCACCGATGGACGAGTCGGCCGCCGAGATGGACGCCACCTGAGCGATCTCGGCCTTGTCGTCGATGTCCTTAGCCAGGGAACGGATGTCCTCCACTGACGCCGACACGGCGCGCTCGATCCCTCGCTTCAGCTCCACAGGGTTGGCCCCGGCGGCTACGTTACGCATGCCCTCACGGACGAGCGCCTGGGCGAGCACGGTGGCGGTAGTGGTGCCGTCGCCCGCGATGTCGTTGGTCTTGGTGGCCACCTCCTTCACGAGCTGAGCTCCCATGTTCTCGAAGTGGTCCTCGAGCTCTATTTCCTTGGCGATCGTGACCCCGTCGTTGGTTATCGTGGGGGCACCCCAGCGCTTGGCGATAACGACGTTGCGGCCCTTGGGGCCCAGGGTCACCTTGACAGCGTCGGCCAGCTTGTTGACGCCCGTTTCGAGGCCCCGGCGGGCGTTCTCGTCGAACTGGAGCTGCTTGGCCACTACTTCTTCACCTTGGCCAACACGTCCCGGCTGGACAGCACGAGCAGGTCCTCACCGTCGACGGTGACTTCGGTCCCGCCGTACTTCGAATAGAGGACGGTGTCGCCCGCCTTGATGTCGAGCGGGATCAGCTCACCGGTATTGTCGGCCCGCCGTCCGGGGCCGACGGAAAGTACCTCTCCCTGCTGGGGCTTCTCTTTGGCGGTGTCGGGGATGACGAGGCCCGACGCCGTCCTTTCTTCCGCCTCGTTCGGGCGGACAACGATTCGGTCGTCGAGTGGCTGTAATTTCATGATGTCGTCGCCTCCGTTGGCAATATCGAAACCGGGTGCTCGGCTAGCACTCTCACCGGACGAGTGCTAAAGATACCGTCCCCTGGGCGCTAACACAAACCCTCTTGCGCTGGTGCCGGTGGACGAGGTGCCAGCGCCACCTGGGGCCGGCACCTGGGGGCGGGCGGTTGCGGGGCGCGACGCGCCCGCAAGCGTTTTGCTGCGAGGAGCAATGGGTATGGTCCATTTGCAGCCCTGGAGACCGGTCGGCGCTCGGGCTGTTGCAGTGTAGCTGCGGCCGAGAGCCGTTTTTGAGATCGCCGAGGTAGCCAGTTGCCCTATCCCACACCCCGAGCCCAGCTGCAGGTTTGGTGGCAGGGGCCCAACCGCTCCGAACTCCCCGACAACAATGGCCGCCTCGCCTGGCGGGTGGACGCGGCCTGCAAGTACCTGCCGACGGAGCTGTTCTTCCCCATCGGCCACGGGCCGAGGGCCCAGGCCCAAACCAGCGTGGCCAAAGCGGTGTGCAACGCATGCTCGGTGCGCGCCCAGTGCCTCGACTACGCGTTGGCGGCCAATGCCCAGTACGGCGTGTTCGGCGGGATGTCCGAGGAAGAGCGGCGGGAGGTGCGCCGGCGGGTCGGGCAGCGCTACGAACTGGCGGCGGGGGGCCTGGAAGAGTCGGCCTGAACTGGGGCGCCGTGGTGCGAGGCGTGGTCCGCACGGCCGGTTTTTAGTTCGAGGCCGGCTCAGCCAGGGCGTACCGGCTCAGCCAGCGCATTTCGGAAGAAGTCGACCTGCGCGAGGAGGAGGTTCTCGGCTACGTCTTCTCTTGACGCGACGTGAGTGACGGCCGGGAGGGGCAGGACGGAATGAGGACGCCCCGCGGCCAGCAGGGCGCCCGACAACACCAGGGTGTGGACGGCGAAGACATTGTCGTCGACCAGCCCGTGCACGAGGAACAGCGGCCGGGACAGTTTGGGGGCGAGGGGCAGCAGCGAGTTGCGTTCGTAGACGGCGGGGTCGTCCTGAGGGCGGCCGAGGAAGCGTTCCGTGTAATAGGTGTCGTACCAACGCCAGTCGGTGACGGGGGCACCCGCAACGGCGGCGTGGAAGACGTCCGGACGAGCGAGCACCGCCAGCGCGGCCAGGTACCCGCCGAACGACCATCCCCTTATCCCGACCCGGGCCAGGTCCAGCTCCGGGAAGGCTTCCGCCGCCCCGTACAGCGCTTCCACCTGGTCCTCCAGCGCCGGCATGGCCAGGTCACGGTAAACCTCGCGCTCGAAGGCGGGGCCCCGCCCGGGTGTGCCCCGCCCGTCTGCGACGACGACCACAAAGCCCTGGTCAGCCAGCCACTGCGCCTCGAGCCACAACGACCGGGAGGCCATCACCATCTGGGCACCAGGGCCTCCGTAGGGGGCCATGACCACCGGCAGCTTGCCTCCGCGGTGGCCCGCCGGGAAGACAACGCCAGTCCGAAGCTGACGAGGGCCCACGCTCAAAAAATTCACCGAGGGGTCGACCACAGGGGCCTCCGCCTTGTTCTGCAGGGGGCGCGGCTCCGAGCCGTCCACCTGCACCGACGTCCTCGCCCCGGGCCACGACAGGCTGCGAGACACCACGACCTTCACCGCCCCGTCACCCGTGGCGCTGGAAACGCCCCCCACCTCGGTCACTTTGCTGAGCCCCCCGTCCTTCGACCAGGACCAAGCCTCCACCACCTCCGGGTCATCGGATGCGCTGAAAACGACGGACCGGCCGCTGCTGGTGACCTCCCGGACCTGCAGTCCTGGCGGCGTGACCAGCTCGTCGCCCACCTTCAACCTCGAAGTACCTGCGTCCGCCACCGCCCACAGCAGCTCCCCGCTTTCCAGCCACGCCGGCACACCTGCGGGCCAGTCCACCCAGGCAGTGTCAGTGGCCTCCAGCACGGTCGACGTGTTGGCCGTCTCGCGCTCGCCGTCAAGGTCCACGGCCAGCACGGCGCATTGCTTATGGTCCCTTTGTTCGACAAGGAGCAACGGCGGCCCCCAGCGGCTCCAGTGCACCGCCACCAGGTACGGGAAACGCCGGGCGTCCCAGGAGACCGGCCGGCGCCGGCCCCCACCGGGCACCGGTTCCAGGAGCCAGAGGGTGACCAGCGCGTCTGCCGTCCCGGCCGCGGGGTAGCGGTGCGCCCGGGGCGGGTGCGCCGGTTGGGACGGGTCCGATGTCCACCAGGTCCCGACCGGGTCGTTGTCCACGCGGGCGGCCAGGAGCGAGCGGCCGTCCGGGGACCACCAGAACCCTCGTGCCCGGCCCATCTCCTCCGCCGCAATGAACTCGGCCGCGCCCCAGGTTATGGTGCCGCCACCTTCGGGGTCGTGCTCCTCCGCCACCGCGAAACAGGGTTCGTCGCCACTGGTGGCGGATATGTACAGCCCGGGGCCCGACAGAAAGGCGACGGACCGGCCCTGGGGGTCAGGGCGGGGGTCGACCACCCCGCTCGGAGCAGGCAGTTCGACCAGGTCACCCGCGGCGGCGCCACCGGCCTCCTGGCCGGCCTCGAGGCCCACCCACCACAGCCGGCCGCTCAAGGCGAAGGCGGCGTGGCTCACGGCCTCTTCGCAGGCGTACGCGGTAATGCCGCCGGCCAGTTCCCGGCTGCGTTCCCGCCGGGCCCGTTCTTCGTCGGGGAGTTCTTCCTCCCCACCGCCCAAAGTCTGGCGAGCCCCGGCCACCTCGCGCTCGGTACCAGACGGCACGTCGTAGACCCACAGACAGGTCGCCGGGTCGTCGCCGGCGGGCGAGCGCAGGAAAACGACGCGCTCACCGTCGGGTGACACTGTGAAATTGCGCGGCGTGCCGAGCGAAAACCGCCGGGTGCGAGCCTGCTGGCGAGGAAAGGAAACGCCGGCGCTTTCACCGCGCCCTTCGGCCGGCCCCGTCATATCAACTGCGCGATATGACCCGGAGCCGGGTCATACGAGGGGGAGCCGGAGGTTGGGATTAACCGGCGCATCAAGCGGCGTTGGGCCGTCCATGCGCAAGCGGTAGAAGGCGGCGGCGGCGATCATGGCTGCGTTATCTGTGCACATCGCTCTCGACGGGATAAACGCGGCATAACCGTTTTCCTCGCATACCCGTACCACCCGCTCGCGCAGGGCCGTGTTGGCGGCCACCCCACCTCCTATACAGACCGCTCTGGCGCCAACCTCGGCCGCGGCCTTTTTGGTTTTAGCCACGAGCACGTCAACGACCGCCTCCTGGAAACTGGCAGCCACGTCAGGCAGTGGCGCCTGCGGGTTGGCCCGCATATAGCGGATAACCGAAGTCTTTAGCCCGCTAAAAGAAAAATCGTAACCTTCGTTAGCCAGCCCGCGGGGGAAGGCAATTGCGCCAGGGTCACCGTCGTGCGCCGTCCGTTCGATGGCTGGGCCACCCGGGTACCCGAGGCCGAGAAATCGGGCCACTTTGTCGAAGGCCTCGCCGGCCGCGTCGTCCAGGGTCTGGCCGAGCAGGCGGTACTCGACAGGCCCGGTGGCGCCGGCCCGGCCATTTTCGGCGGCTGAGCCGGAGGCCTGCATGCAGATGAGCATGGTATGGCCTCCCGAGACGAGCAGCACCACGGTCGGCAGGGACAGAGCCGGATCTTCGAGGAAGGCGGCGTGGAGATGGCCCTCCATGTGGTTCACGCCCACGAACGGGAGGCCCCAGGACCAGGCGTACGCCTTGGCTGAGCTGACGCCGACCAGCAACGAACCGGCCAGCCCCGGCCCGATCGTCGCCGCCACGGCCGAGAGGTCTTCCGGGCCCGAACCGGCGCGCGCCATGGCTTCGCCCACCACGGCGCCGATCAGTTCGAGGTGTGCCCGGCTGGCAATTTCGGGCACCACCCCACCGAAAGTCGAATGGATATCGGTCTGGCTGCTGACGACAGAGGAAAGAACTCGATTGCCGTTTTCCACGACTGCAGCCGCCGTTTCGTCGCAGGACGTCTCGATGGCGAGGACCCTCACAGCGGTGCTTCGATCGCTTTCAGACGCGCTTGGACTTCAGGCGAGAGAAGTTCTCGCAGCCACATTATGAAAGCGTCTTCTTTCGTTTCGGGGTAATAGTTCCGGCGCACGCCGGCGACCACAAACCCGAACTTCCGGTACAGGTTCTGGGCGCCCAGGTTGCCCATACGGACTTCGAGGGTCATGGCCGTGCAGTGCCGCCGGGTGCTTTCATGGGCCAACTCGGCCAGGGGGTAGGAGCCCAAGCCCTGGCGGCGCAGCGTGGGAGCGATGGCAATGTTGGTTACGTGCGCCTCGTCCGCGGCGAACATCAGGCCGCCGTACCCCGCGACTTTCCCGTCGACCTTCAGCACGACGTAATAACGGTCGTCGCCTTGGGCCAGTTCGCTCGTGAACACGCCGAGAGACCACGGCTTGGGGTGGGCCCGGCGCTCGATCCGCATGACCGCGGGCAAGTGCCGCCGGCGCATCGGCTCGGTAACTATGTGCCGGCTGCCCACTTGGGACATACCTGCTCTCATGGAGCCAGCTTGGGCTCTCGGGGCGGCCAAGCGGCGGCGGGTGCCGTGGCCGCTGGAAGGTGGCCACCGCCGGGGCCAGTAGTAGAGCCTTGACCGGGCCCCCGGTCCGGGCCGTATCCAGGGCGGTGACGGGGCGAGGGACCGGGGCTCGTCCCGGGCTGCCCGCCGGCCCGGCCTCCGACCTCCTCCCAGCCGATCCGGACATCTGGCTGGCGTAAGTAAAGGGGTTCGGGGAGGGATCCCTCGCCGCCCGCCGCCGAGGCGAGGCGCGGCACCCCGAGCTCGGCCACCACCAGCGGCGAGGGCCACATTTCGGGTTCGTCCCCCACGTCGGCCCCGCTTGCCACCAGGTGCTCTTTGTAACGCCGGGCGCCGTCGCCGATGGCAAGCACCGGCCCGGCGGGCGCCGGGCCGATAAGTGTTGGGCCGGCAGGTGTTGGGCCGGCCGGAGTTGGGCCGGCCGGTGTTGGGCCGGCCGGTGTTGGGCCGGGAAGTACCGGGTCATCGAGACGCCGCAGTTCGGCGGCCAGCTCGTCCGGGCGGGCGACCGCCGGCGGCCGCAGTTCCTGTACCGAGGTGCCGTCCGCCCGGTACAACGCCCAATAGACCTCCCCGCGCCGGGCGTCGACCACCGGCGCCACCAGGCCGGTACGGCGCCGGTACGGGTGGGCCAGGGCCTCGAGGCTGTTCACACCGGCGGCCGGGAGCCCCCGTGCAGAAGCGATAGCCCTCGCCGTCGCCACGCCGACCCGGAGCCCCGTGAACAGGCCCGGCCCGACATCGACGGCCACTCCTGACAGGTCACCGACGGTCCACCCGGCCCGCCGGCACAGCTCGTCGACGGCCGGTATGAGGACCTCGGCATGGCGCTGGCCGGCCACCAGCACGAACGATGCCACCGGCCCCGCATCCGACCACAAGGCGCACCCCACGCAGGGAGTGGCCGTTTCGATGGCAAGTACCTTCAAACGACTCGTCCCGTGGGCATGTTCGACAGCTCTTGCACCCGGGCCTGCCAGCTCGGCCCGAGGGCGCGGAACACCAGGCGCCGCCCGCCGCCCGCGCCGGGGACGCCACCGGGCAGAGGGAAAGGGGCCCGCGCTTCTGGTGGGGTTGGCCCGCCAGCGGGCTCGTCCGATGGCAACGCGGCCGCAGCCCCGGCAGGCTCGTCGGCACCCGGGCCGTCGTAGCTGATGACCACCTCGAGCCAATCCGGGGCGAGGGCAGGCGCCGCCATCTCACCCCACTCGACCACGGCCGCCGCCCCGTCCTCCAGTAGCTCCGGCAAGGCCAGGTCAATGACCTCGTGGAGATGTTCCAGGCGCCACACGTCGGCGTGCAGGAGGTCCCACCCCGCCGCCGTCTTGTAGCTGTGGACCAGTACGAACGTCGGGCTCGTGACCGGGTCACCCACGCCCAGCTCGGCGGCCATGCCCTGGGTCAAAGTGGTCTTGCCGGCGCCGAGCTCGCCACCGAGGAGCACCGTGTCGCCCGGGCGGAGGAGGCGCCCCAGTATGGCCCCGATGCGCTTCATTTCATCAGGGGAAGCGGCGTGGACGACCAGCGGGGCGGCGGGCCCCTGCTCGCCTGCGCCCGCCACTTGGTCTGCAGTGGGAGGGCCAGCCCGCGTGGCGCCGGCCTCGCCCGAGTTCGTGACGTCGTGCATTGGTTGAGCTCCCGCGTGACCTAAACCTTGGGCACCGCGCCCGGCCGGGAGGGCTCGTGGACCGGCGCCGTCTGAGCGCCCTGCGCCAGGGGCAGAGCCTGCGCCTGAGGTGGCCGGGGGGCGTGGAGGGCTTCCTTGGCCCGCACGAGGTCGGCGCGCATCTGGGCTACTACCTGGCCTCCACCCCGGAGGGCGGCGGAAGGGTGGAAGGTGGGCACGAGATAGCCGGAACGGTAGGGGAAGGTGCGACCGCGGAGGCGGCTGATCCCTTCTGTCGTCCCGAGCAGTAATTTCGTGGCGAAATTGCCGAGGGTGACGACCACCTTCGGGTCGATCAGTTCGAGCTGCTTTTCCAGGTACGGCCAGCACGCCTCGATCTCGTCCGGCAGGGGGTCGCGGTTCCCGGGCGGGCGGCACTTGATCGTGTTGGCTATGTAACAGTTCGCCCGGGTGAGGCCCATTTCTTCGAGCACCAGGCGGTCAAGGAGCTGGCCCGAACGGCCGACGAACGGCAGTCCCTGCCGGTCCTCCTGCTCGCCCGGGCCCTCGCCCACGAACATGAGGTCGGCGCTCGGGTTCCCCATCCCGAAAACGACGTTCGTCCTTGTGCTCGCCAGACGGCAACGCGTGCAGGTGGACGCTTCCTCGGCGACTCGGGACAGCTCGGCGACCCGGGACGCCTCTCGGCCTTCGCCCACAGGTCGAGGGTAGCTCACACGCCGGCGAGGGCTACGGCCTCGAGTATCCCCGGGGCGCCCGCCAGCTCGCTTAGCACTTGTTGGGGCACCGGCTCGTCCAGCGAGATGACCATGATGGCCGTCCGGCTGTCTGCCGAGCGCCCGAGGTGCAAGTCGACGATGTTGATGCCGGCCCGGGCCAGGGCCGAGCCGACAAGGGCGACCATGCCGACACGGTTGTCGTTGCGGACCACCAACAGGTACGGGGCGAAGGGGAGCTCGATCTCGTGCTCGTCGAGCAGCACTATCCTCGGTTCGTCCCTGGCGAACAGCGTGCCACCGACGGCCCTGCCCCCGCCCCTGATACTGACCAGGTTGACGTACTCGTGCGAGGCGCTGGCCGTGGTCGTCCGCACTTCGAGGCCCCGTTCGATGGCCAGCTGAGGCGCGTTCACGTACGAAACGGGCTCCTCCGTCGCCACCGTGAGCAGGCCCTTCTGCGCGGCCAGGGTGAGCAGGCGGGTGTCGTGGTCGGCCAGCGCGCCCTGGTAACCGACCTCGAGAACGGCCGGCAGTTCACGGGCGAGGGCGGCGAAAAGCCGCCCGAGCCGTTCGGCCAGAGGCACGAAGGGCCGGACGACATCATCAGCTTCGGTGGCCGGCAGGTTGACGGCGAAGGGCACCAGGTCCCCGTCGAGGGCCAGCACCACCTGCTCCGCTATGGCGACGCCGGCCTTGTCCTGTGCCTCCCGGGTACTGGCGCCGAGGTGGGGCGTGACCACGACCTGTTCGAGGTCCAGCAGGGCCGAGCTCCCCGGAGGCTCTGCGGCAAAGACATCAAGCGCGGCGCCGGCAATCCAGCCAAGCGCTATGGCTTTGGCCAGAGCGGTCTCGTCGACGATCCCGCCCCGGGCGGCATTGACGAGCCGGAGCCCGGGCTTGGCGTTGGCCAACAGCTCCTCGCCGATGAGGCCGGCCGTCTCGGGGGTTTTCGGGATGTGGACGGTGAGGAAATCGGCCTGGCGGACAAGGTCGTCGAGGGTCACCAGTTCCACGCCCATGGCTCTGGCCCGCTCGGTCGCCAGGTAGGGGTCAAAGGCGATAAGCCGCATACCGAACGCCAGCGCCCGCTGGGCCACGAGGGCGCCCACCCGGCCCAGGCCGACGATCCCGAGGGTTTTGCCGTGGAGCTCGACGCCTTCCCAGCGCGAGCGTTCCCAGCGGCCGGCCTTCAGAGCGGCGTGTGCTTGGGGGATGTTGCGGGCCTGGGCCAACAGGAGGGCGATGGTGTGCTCGGCGGCGGAGAGGATGTTCGACTGCGGCGCGTTGACCACGATGACCCCACGCCGGGTGGCGGCGGAAATGTCGACGTTGTCGAGGCCGATACCGGCCCGGCCCACCACCTGCAAGTCGCGCCCAGCCGCCAGCAATTCGTCATCCACGTTGGTGGCCGACCGGATTATGAGCGCCGCCGCTCCCGGCACTGCCTGGAGGAGGTCGCCCTTGGACAAGCCCAACCTGACATCGACGTGATGGCCCGCCTCGGCGAGGAGGTCAAGGCCGGGCTGGGCGATTTCTTCTGTTACCAGGACGCGGGCCATGGCGGCCATGGTCCCACGAACCGGTTGGGCAATCCAGTGACGTGAGGCCCGGTCGCGCCACCGGGTTGTGCACGGTTATGAAGGTGCAGCGCCGGGGCCCGTGGGGCAGACTGGCCCTATGCCGGACACTGAGCTACCCGCAATAACCATCCCCAGCCATATGTTGCCCGCCGACGGCAGGTTCGGGAGCGGCCCGTCCAAGGTACGGACCATCGACTCCCTGGTGGCGGCGGCCAAGGGCCCGCTGGGGACGAGCCACCGGCAAGCGCCCGTCAAGTCGTTGGTAGGAAGGCTCCGCTCCGGCCTCGGCGAGTTGTTCAGGCTCCCCGATGGCTACGAGGTGGCCCTCGGCAACGGGGGCACGACAGCCTTCTGGGACATCGCCACGTTCTGCCTCATAGGGCAGCAAAGCCAGCACCTCTCTTTTGGCGAGTTCTCGTCCAAGTTCGCCGCCGCCGCCAAGGGCGCCCCGTGGCTGTCGGCGCCCGACGTCATCGAAAGCCCGGTAGGGTCCCACCCGTCGGCAGAGGGGCGTCCGGGGGTTGACCTTTACGCCCTTACCCACAACGAGACGTCCACGGGTGTGATGATGGAGATCCGCCGGCCTGACAGCGCCGACCCTGGTGCCCTGGTGGCGGTGGACGCCACCTCCGCAGCGGCGGGGTTACGGGTCGATGCTTCCCAGTTCGACGTCTACTACTTCGCCCCTCAGAAGGGCTTCGCCTCGGATGGTGGGTTGTGGCTCGCCCTTCTGTCCCCTGCCGCCGTCGCCAGGGTGGAGAGCATAAAAGCCTCCGGGCGGTTCGTCCCGGCGTTCCTGGACCTCTCGATCGCCATAGAGAACAGCCGGCTGGACCAGACGTACAACACCCCCGCCATCGCCACGTTGCTGCTGGCCGTCGAGCAACTTGAGTGGATATTGGGCAACGGGGGAATGGAGTTCTCGGCCGGGCGGTGCGACCGCTCCGCCGAGATCCTGTACGGCTGGGCGGAGTCGACCGCCTACGCCTCTCCTTTCGTGGCCAAGCCCGATGAACGCTCACACGTGGTGGCCACCGTCGATTTCGAGGAACGGGTCAATGCGGCTCACGTGGCCAACGTGCTGCGGGCGAACCGGATCGTGGACACGGAGCCTTACCGCAAGCTCGGCCGGAACCAATTGCGCATAGCGATGTTCCCGGCCATCGAACCAGACGACATAAGCGCGCTTACCGGGTGCATCGACTACGTCGTCAGCGCGCTGTCGTAAAAAGCTGAGGAGCTAGGTGCTGATCGGTCAAACCGGGTCGCAGGGGCCCGTTTGACGGTTCCCTTGGCCCCAGGCGTATAAAAATCCCATGATGCCTCGGCTGGTGGAGCCTCGTCTTGCCCATTTTTCGACGGCGGGAGCGGGCAAAGTAGGACTTTTAGCTTTGTCCCGGCGAAAAGTGCGCACGGCGCCCGCTGCCGTGCCCCGCTCAGGATAAAACTGCGCGAGGCGGCTTTCCCGGACTGGGAGCTGTTCGCATTTTTCTACGGCACCGCCGTCCGGCGCGGACTTTTAGCCCCAGAAAACCGAGTAAAACCCCGTAGGGCGGGGGGATGAGGTGACAGTCGGGCGCGTTAGGTGTATATGCGCGGCAAGCGCGGCGACAGCGCGCACGTGACCTCGTAGGCGATAGTGCCGAGGCGGCCGGCCCATTCCCACGCCGATATTTCCTCGTCACCCTGGCGGCCGATAAACACGACCTCGTCGCCCGCCTGCACACCGCCCGCGGGCCCGCAGTCGACGAGGACCTGGTCCATCGTGACCGTCCCGGCCAAAGGACGGCGCCGGCCGCCCACCAGGACCTGGCCGCCCACTTCGGACAGCCGGCGAGGCACGCCGTCGGCATAGCCAAGCGGGACTGTGGCCACGACGGACGCCTCGGGCAGGCGGTAGCGCAGCCCGTACGAGAGCGACTCGCCTGCGGCTACCTCCTTCACGTAAGAGACCCTGGCCTTCAGCGACAAGACCGGGGTCAGCGCTTGCACGCTCGGCTCGCTCTCCATCGAAGCGGCGGGCGCCAGCCCGTAAACGGCGATCCCCGGCCTTACCATCTGGTAGCGGGCACCCGGGTGAGCCAGGGCGCCGGCCGAGTTGGCGGCGTGAAGGAGCGGCGGCCGAATGCCTCGACTGGCCAGGCCGGCCACCACCATTTCGAAGCGGTGCAGCTGCTCGCCGGTGAAGGGCCGGGACGGCTCGTCTGCCACCGCTAAGTGCGTGAACAGGCCCTCAAGGCAGAGCTGCGGCTGGGCGGCAACGGCCCGGGCCAGCTCGACGGCCCCCTCCGGGCTGGCTCCCACGCGGTGCATGCCGGTGTCGACCTTTATGTGGAGCGCAAATGGTTTGCGCCGCTCGGGCCCGTTCGAGTTGATCGCCTCCAACAGGGAGCCCAAGCCGGCCTCTGTGTAAATGGTGGGCGTGAGGTTGTCGTCGACGACCAATTGCATGGCCTCGCCGGGAGGCTCGGAAAGGACCAGGACGGGCACCTCGATGCCGGCCGCTCGTAGCTGGCGCCCCTCCTCGGCCAGAGCCACCCCGAGGTGCGTGGCGCCGCCGGCCACCGCCGCCGATGCCACCTGGACGGCCCCGTGGCCGTAACCGTCGGCCTTCACTACGGCGCAGACGGCCGCCGGCGCTACTACTTTGCGGATCCGGGCCACGTTGGCACTGACGGCGCCGAGGTCCACTTCAACCCAGGCCGGCCGGAGCCAGCCCGTCACCCGAACTGAGGTGTTGTGGCCCTCGCGGCCGCGGTCGTCAGCCCCTCCGTCGGGACCGCCGCGGTTGAGGTCGCTTTTGTTGAGAGAGCCGTTTTGGTTGAGAGTGCTCGCCCCACTGCCGCCGGACGCCCCATTTCGGCCGGCGGCATAAGCCTGGCCCGCCGTCCGGGCCACCTCTCCAGTGGGGCGGCCGACCGGCCCCTGGTACACCGGGCCGGGCCGGCTCACCGGCACCCTCTCATTTGGCACCCTCTCATTTGGCGGCCTCTATTTTGGCGCCCTCTCTGTTGGCGCCCTCTCTTTTGGCGCCGTCTCATTTGGCGCCCTCTCATTTGACGCCCTCTCATCGGCCGAGGTTCCTTGACAACCAGCCGGCCACCAGGTCGGGGAGGTCACCGGCCACGAGGCCCTCGGCGTACCCGGCCAGGGCGGCCCGGCCGTGGACGTGAGCGGCCAGCGCCGCCGCCTCGAACGCCGGCACGCCCCGGGCGATGAAGGCGCCGATCACGCCGGACAGGACGTCACCTGTACCGGCGGTGGCCAGGCGGGAGTCGCCGGATGCACTGATGAGCACGCTCCCGGCGTTACTGCCCTGAGCGTCCGAGCCTCCGGGACCGCCAGAGCCGGCCGGTCCAGCGCCGCCGGCTGAGCCATCGGGCGAGGCCACGACGGTTGTCGACCCTTTCAGCAGGACGATGGCGCCACTACGGGCGGCCGCCTCCCGAGCGGCAGCAATGTGGTCCGGGCCGGGAGGCTTCCCGGCCAGCCGGGTGAACTCGCCGACGTGGGGGGTGATCACGGTGGGCTGAGATCGCTTGGCCACGATCACTCCCAGTGCTTCCAGCGACCCGATGGCGTTCAGCCCGTCGGCATCGATGACCACCGGCACCGGGGCGGCCGCGACGAGGGCGCCGACCTCGCCGCCGGGCAAGCCGGGCTCCCCCCCCGCTCCAGCCGTGTGCCCGAGCCCGGGGCCGACGACCAGCGCCTTCACCCGGTCCAGGCCGTTGAGCACCTGGCTGTGCCACCCCGATGCGGGCACCGGCGCGTGCACGATCTCGCTCGGCGGCAGCACGGTGGGCTCGACGCCCGGCATGGAAAGGAGCACGTAGCCGGCACCGGCCCGGAGGGCGGCCCGGCTGACGAACCACGGGGCACCGGTCATCCCGGGCGACCCGGCCACGACGTGGAGGGCGGTTAGCCACTTGTGCGCCTCGCGAGGCCGGCGCGGGAGGAGGCGCACGACGTCGCGGTCTTCGACCAGCCAGCACTTGGCGATGGCGTCGACCAGCTGACCCAGCCCTATATCCGCCAGTTCCACGTCACCGGCCAGGGTCGGGCCGGCACCGAGCAGTAGGCCCGGCTTCCAGGACGCAAAGGTGACGGTAACGACGGCGGCCATCGCCCCGCCTCTGTCGAGCACTTCCCCGGTGAGGCCGGACAGGCCGGAAGGGATGTCGACCGCCAGCACCGGGGCCCGGCCCGGGTCGGGAGGGGAATAGGGCCGTTCCAAGCCCGTCCCGTAGGCGGCGTCGATCACCAGTTCGGAGGGCGGCAGGGCCGAGCCTCCGGCCAGAGCGGCCGCCTCCAGGACGTTCACCCGCGCCCCGTTGGCGGACAGCAGTTTCGCCGCCAGCCGGCCGTCGGCCCCGTTGTTGCCTTTGCCGGCCACCACGGTGACGTTCTTGGCGTAGGTGCCGCCGAGCAGGCGGGCCGCCCGGCGGGCCACCGCGGCTCCGGCCCGGCCCACGAGCACGTCCACCGGCTCGGGAGCCTGCCGGTCGACCCCGGCCATCTCCGCGGGCGTGAGTACGGGGATCACGCCAGGGCCAGGACCACGGCCGCAGCCGTGTTCGACGTGTGGGTCAGGGAGACCGACCAGGAGCGGACATGCCGGGCGGAAGCCAACTCGGCCGCCCGCCCGGAGAGAACGAGGTGGGGAGCCCCGCTCTCTTCTCTTTGCACTTCCACCTCACCGAAGGCGAAGGCACCGAGACCCACACCGAGAGCCTTCATCACCGCTTCCTTGGCGGCGAAGCGGGCGGCCAGCGTTGGCGTCGGATCCGCGAACGTGCCGGCGTAGGTGCGCTCGCCCGCGGTGAAGAGGCGCTCGGCTATTTTTGGCCGGCGGCCCAGGACTTTGGCGAACCGGTCCACGTCAACCAGGTCGATCCCGAGGCCGACGAGCGTAGCGCCGGCGCTGCCCGCTCCCGCGCTAATGGGCGGCCTCCGGAACGTCAGAGGGAGCGGACCAGTGCCGGGCGAGGACGACCACCGGCTCTGTCAACAGTTCGATCATGGGCACCTGCCCGAGCCGCTCGTCGGCGAACAGCGGCTCGCTCTCGGTGACCGCATCGACGAGCGCGCGGTAGCGCCCCTGGTACGCCTGGAGGACATCTTTTGCCGTCCCCGCGTCGAGGAACGGGAGGAACCGGGTGTGCAGCAGGGTAATCCCGGTGACCTGGCCGTCTTTCACCTCCGGGACCATCACGCCCGTCCTGCCATCATGTAGGCCACTGAACACCGTGACCTCCCTCTTGTCGGCTGTCCGGCGCTTGGTGCCCCGTAGGCTGTTGTCCGTCGCCGTCCGGGACGAAATGGAGCGGGAGATCCCGCCCCGGTCGACCACCGTGATGGTCGCCCCGTCCAGGCTGCCGGGGGAGGCAGGCACTGTTGGCATGGTGATGTGGTAGCGGGTATAGCCGAGGACCTCTTCAACGGCTGGCCCAAGGGCGGCCAGGGTACGGAGGGCACGATAGCCAAGTACCTCGACTGAAGCTCCCGCGCCGAGCGTTTCGGCCACGAGCCTGGCGGTCAGTAGGGCCTCTTCGCTCCTGGAGGTGCCCACCGTTACGGTCTTGGCCTGGTGCTTGATGGCGTCGACCGGCCGCGTCAACTCGTCGATGGCAGCCCCCAGGGCGATAACGAGGTCGCCCGCAATAGCGCTCGGGGTGCCGACTTTGCCCATCTCGGCTTCATAACCGTCCACGGGCAGCGCGCGGGTGGCGTACCGGAGGTGCGAGGTGAGCCGGGCCGCCGTTGAGGCGTTGAGATGGCCGTCGTAGGCCCCGGAGCGAAGACCGGCTAAGGCGGGCGCACTGACGTGGTCGAGCGCCGGCGCCAGCTGGTCGAGGTCGGGACCACCGCCGGCCTCCCGGGTGGCACCTTCGAGCACCGCCCGGGCCTCTCGGAAGGGCAGGGCCTGGGCGTCGATGGCGAGGGCCGCCTCGTACCCGAACAAATGGCCCGTCATGGCGGCCAGGACAAAGGCCAGCTCGGGGAGGCAGGCGGGGACCGTCAGGACGTCGACGCCGGACTTGAGCAGTTCTTCGGTGCCCTCCGCCGCGATGACGACGGGGGCGGCTTTATGAGCCCTGAATATGTCGATTTCCTTGGCGATATCCCTGGCGTTGGGCCCGCTCACGCCGGCGGCGCACACGATGACCAACGGCTCGGCGGAGAGGTCAATGTGCTTTTTGTCCTCTATAGGGTCGAGCGCTATCGCTTTGTAGCACAGCTCCGAAAGCTTGATCCTTATCTCGGCTGCCGCGATATGGTCCGGGCCGCTGCCGACCACCGCCCACGAACGGCGAGGCGGCGCCGTCGCCGAGGCCACCCGGGCGATTTCTGCCCGGTTGGAAAGGACTTTTTCCATCAGCGAGGGAAGTTCTCTCAGTGCGCTCAAGATCTCGTCCGCCCGGGCGGGGTTGGCGGTGCCGGCTGCCTCCGCCAGCCCAAGGGCCAGCAAATGCCCGGCGGCGACCTGCGAATAAAAAGCCTTGGTCGAGGCGACGCTCATCTCGACGTCGCGCCCATCCGAGGTATAGAGGACACCGTGGGCTTTTTGGACGAGGTCGCTGTTCCGGCGGTTGACGATGGCGATTACCTGGGCGCCCCGTGCCCGCAAAAGGTCGACGGTACGGTTGGTATCGGTCGTGGTCCCTGACTGGCTGATGGCGATGACGAGTGCCCCGGACATGTCGTCGGGCAGCCCGACGCCGGCCGGGCCCCAGCCCGACACCTCTGTGGCCGGCAACGCCACCACGCTCATGTGGGGGAGCGCTCTCGCCATCGCGGCCGCCACCGCCTGCCCTGCTACTGCCGCCGTGCCCTGGCCCATCACGATGGTGCTGTGGGTACGGCCGGCCGAGAGGGCTTGGCGGACCGACGCGGGTATGACGTCCTCCCCCAAGTAGGCGGAAAGGCGGCCTTTTTCTCCCGTCCCGATTTTCCCGCGCAGGGTTTTGCGCACCGACGATGGCGATTCCGAGATCTCCTTTAGGAAGAAATGCCTGAACCCGTGGCGGTCCACATCCCGGGTCGTTATCTCGGCCTCGATAACCTCGGAGGGGGAGACGGGGAAGTCCGTGCCGTCGTAACGGCGGCGCGTAAGCCCCTCCAGGGTGCCCGCCCCGATGAGCGAGCACGTGACGACTTGTCCGCCCCTTTCGCCGTCCATGCGCAAATAGCGGCTCGTCTCTTCGACCAGGCCGTACGGCTCGCTGGCGACGACGAACGCGTCCTCCGCGAGGCCGATGTTCAGGCTTTGCCCGCTGCCTCGGAGGGCCAGCTGAAGCTCGCCGGGCGCCCGGGCTGAATTGGCGGCGATCCCGACCGACCCGTCGAAACGCCCGACCACCCTCCGGAACGCCTCCTCGACCGGCGCACCGCCGGCCAGGTAACGAGAGAAAAGGGTGGGGACGAGCTTGGCGTCGGTGGTGACCTCGACGGCCACGGCCACGCCTTCGTCGACGACCAGTTCGGAGTAATTGTCGATATCGCCGTTGAGCGCCCCGACCACGTAAGGGCGGGGCGAGACCAGCGGGGCGGCCCCGTCAGTGGCCTCGTCAGAGTTGAGAGGGTGGGCGTTGGCCTCGGATATGAGGCCGACGCTGGCCCAGCGCGTGTGGGCGATGACTGTGGCCCTCACGTCCGGGGAAGCCAGCGCCCGGGCCAGGAGCGGGTCGCCGGCCAGTGCCGAACGCAGGGCGGCGACGTTGTCGCCTAGCTCGCCAATTTCAGCCGCCGCTTTGTACACAAACGAGAGGCAGCCTTCTTCGGCCCGCACCGCATGAGAGGTGAAGAGGGCGTCGGCCCTTTGCCCAAGCAGCTCCGTCAGTTCCCTGGACTCCAGGTCGAGGCCGTGCCCCGTCAGCATGAGGTGCAGGCCGGCCGAGTCCCGGCCCCGGACCTCGAGGCGGTCCAGCGACCGAAGGGCCACGTGGGCCCCCCAGAGGACACTTAGGGCAGGGGCGGGGGGAGGAGTTCCGGCGCTGCCGAAGCCAAGCGATGAAGCCAACCCGGAAACGCTCCTGAACGCCTCGAGGCGGTCGCGGCTGAGGGCCCAGGTGACGTCGCGGAACCTAACCAGGGCGGCGTTCAGCTCCTCCAGTTCTGAGGTCCCCATTTGGAACTGGCCGGCGTCGAGGGTGGCTTCGAGACTGGCCGCCAGCGCTTCCATTTCTGCCGTCCCCCGTTCGAGGGCTTCGACCGCCGGTGGGCTTCCGAGAAGGCATGTGAGGCCGGGGACGCCCCGAAGCGAAGCGTCGAGCGCGCTCAAGGCGGCATTGGCAGTTCGAAGCGCCGCCAGCTGAGACCGGGGGTCGGCGGTCAGACCATCGCGCCCCGTGGCGCGGTGCCCTACTTGTGCCAGTTCTTGGGACGCCCGGCCGAAGGTGGCAGCCACCTCCCCAGGGCCCGGAGGGGGCCGGACTGAGGGCCTCGCCAACACGGCGACAATGCCGCACATGGGGAAAAGGCTAGCGGCGCCGGCCTTCCCGGGTAAGGCTTGCGGGGGCCTACAGAGGGGTAGGGCTACCCAAAGCGGCTTGCAGCGCGTCCACGATCTGCGCCACCGCCGCCTCCGCCTCGCCCTCGGTCGGGGCCTCGACCATCACCCGCACCAGAGGCTCTGTCCCACTCGGGCGCAGCAACACGCGTCCCCTGTCACCGAGGGCCTCTTGGAGACGGCGCACCTCGGCCCAGACGGCGTCTGCGCCGGCCAGGCCGTCCCGGTCGGCGACGGCGACGCTGCGAAGCACCTGTGGGCACCGCTGCAACGCGGCACCGGCCAGCTCGGCCAGTCGCCCCCCGGTCCTCACCAGCAAGTCGGCCAGCAACAAGCCGGATAGGACGCCGTCCCCGGTGGACGCAAGTGACCGGAAGATTATGTGCCCCGACTGCTCGCCCCCGAGCGACCAGTTGTGGGCGTCGAGGGCCTCCAGGACGTAGCGGTCGCCGACGCCAACGGTGTGGACCTTGACCCCCGCCGAGGCCATCGCCTGGTGAAAACCGAGGTTCGTCATGACCGTCACCACCACGGTCTCGCTGACCAGCAGCTTTCGCGCCGACAGGTCGGCGGCAAACAGTGCGAGCAGGCGGTCGCCGTCCACCACGTTGCCACCGGAGTCGACGGCGATGACCCGGTCGGCGTCGCCGTCGAAGGCCAAGCCGAGGTCCGCCCCCTCAGAGACGACGGCCTGCGCCAGCCGGCGCGGGTCGGTCGAGCCGCACTTGTCGTTGATGTTGGT